>JADFXK010000259.1 GCA_015233625.1 Deltaproteobacteria bacterium
CTCTTGATCCGGATGGAGATCTCTACCGTGAAGTATCATAATTTGCGCCTTTGAAGGTGTCTGTTGCGGCTGGATTAAATCCTTTACCCAGGGTGGCGCTTCTCTGACCCTGGGCTAGATTGGGTAACCCCTACGGGGTATTAGGACGGTGACCCAACCTATGGAGTACTTAGCTCCGGCAAAGGACCATCAAGACAAATCACAGGGCCGGGTTAGCCATTATCCGTCACGTCTTCCCTGCCGGCGGCTGGTCCGTCCGCTTCGGCGGTCGGCTCTGGGCGGTGGTACCGCGTCCCGCAAAAACGGCAGAATTTGGCCTGGGGATTCCAGATGGCCTTGGCGCAAATGGGGCACTCGTGAATGAGTTTAGCCCCGCATAGATCGCAATAGATGGGGATGGCGAAATCCGACTGAACCACGATTTCCACACCCCAGAGGCACTCGGGACATTTGGCGCAGGGTGTTTTCGAAGAGTCCATGCAACTTCCTTCAACCGGTTAATACTTGGGTCCGACTGGACGACTTTAGAAATGAGGATATAATGTCCCGCCTGGATAAAGATGTCAACAGACTTGTCGGGAGAGCGATTGAAAAATATTGTTTGATCGATGCCGACGATCAAATCCTGATCGGAGTCTCCGGCGGGAAAGACAGCCTGTGCTTAAGTCTCCTGCTCTGGGAAAGGCTGGCTTTTATTCCGGTGAGATATCATCTGACCGCCTGTTTCATAGACCCAGGCTTTGAGCCTTCTCCGACCCCGGCAATTGCAGAGTTTTTCCACCGGCTGGACATCCCCTTTGTGGGGATCAAGACCGATTACGGCCTGAAAGCCCACAGCCAGGAAAATCATGAAAATCCGTGCTACCTGTGCGCCCGTCTGCGCCGTCGCCGCTTGTTTCAACAAGCCGAAGAAATGGGCTGCCGCAAGATTGCCCTGGGGCACAACAAAGACGACATCATTGAAACCTTGTTCATCAATATCTTTTATGCCGGATCCATCAGCACCATGATCCCCCGGCAGGAGTTCTTTTCGGGCAAATTAACCGTCATCCGGCCCCTGGCTCTGGTGACGGAAGACCAAATCCAGCGATGGAATCGACAAAAGGGCGTGGAACCAGTCCCCAATCCCTGCCCCAGTGCGGGCCGGTCGCGACGTCAGACGGTCAAGGATATGCTGGCCGAACTTTACCGCACCAATCCCAAGATCAAAGGAAATATATTCAACGCCATGCAGAACGTGAAATTGGATTATCTCCTTTGATCCGACCGGGGCGGTCTAGAATGGGGCGACAAAAATATAGAACCGCCAACTGGATGGGCTTGCCGCCGTTTCCGGCGACCGACTCGTTGACTGAAATCTCTTGCAATCAGGCCTTAACTGATTTATGACAAATTAAAGTAATCCGATGCGGTTCCAAGCCTTTCCCCAAAAGCGAACCAGAAATGAAGTAAAGAGAACAATGAGGTCAACCACGGTGATGATTATCACCACCCCCATATCCTCTAAGACCTCTGCGGTCTCTCCTTTTCCTCTGCAGTTCGCTTTTTAACCGCTTGCATTATCCAAATCTATTATCGAAACAAGGGACCCACGATGCGATTTAACCCAATCACGTATCTGCTCCTGATTTTCCTCCTGGCCCTGCCCTGGGGATGTTCCCAAAAAGAATCGCCTCCCTCCCCGGCGGAGAAGAAGTCTACCGCCCAGTCCGGACCATCGGGGCAAACCGACAAGACCCCGGTAAAACCGGCTTATGGTGACGCGATGGTGGAAGGCTCCATCGGCGATGCGACTAACCTGATTCCATTCCTGTCCAGTGACAGCTCTTCGCACGGCATCGCCGGCCTGGTCTATAACGGCCTGATCAAATATGACAAAGACCTAAACATGGTTGGAGATTTGGCCGAGTCCTGGGATGTGTCGCCGGACGGCCTGACCATCACCTTCCATTTGAGAAGAAATGTTAAATGGCAAGACGGAAAACCGTTCACGGCGGAAGACGTCATGGCCACTTACCGGGTCATCATCGACCCCAAAACCCCCACCCCGTATGCGGGGGATTTTCAACAGGTCAAGACGGCTGAATGATGACCCCGGTCTTTTCTCGGAGCGCATTGCCCTGGTTGGTAATGATGGTAAATTCAAAGGGCACGCCGTCTTTGACCAGAACGCCCTCGGCGTTGGTCTGCTTCCATCCGGCTTCAGCCAGGAGTTGTTTGGCCTTTTCGGGATCATAAGGGTATTTCTTGACGTTGGGGTTGTAGACCCAGGTGCCGGGTTTAAAGGGGCCGGTGGCCTCCTTGCCCAGACCGAGCAGGACGCCGTCAATGAGTTCCTGTTTATCAATAGCATGGGCGATAGCCTGACGGACCCGTTTGTCCTGGAATCTGGGGTCGAGCAGGTTGAATCCCAGATAGGTGTAACTAAAGGACAGATAGCGATACTTTCGGTAATTATCCTGAAAAAGCGGAGTGTTTGTCTGGCGTTCGTACTGCAGCGGAGTAAGGCCCATCTGGTCAACTCCGCCGGACTTCAATTCCAGAAACATGGTGGCCATGTCCGGGATAATCCGGTAAACATATTGATCGATATAGGGCCGACCTTCGAAGTAGTCGTGATTGGAAGTCAGCACGATTTTTTGGCCGGTGATCCACTCTTTGAGCCGGTATGGGCCGGTGCCCATGGGCTGGCGGATAAGGGGGCTTTTGGTGATGTCCGTCCCGGAAATAACGTGAGCCGGCAGGATGGCCGCACCCCAGCTATTCAGGCCCGGAGCGAATGGTTGGCCATAGGTTACCCGAAAGGTGTACGGGTCGAGTATCTCGGCGGTTTTGACCTGTTGGAAATCCCCCGCATACGGGGTGGGAGTTTTGGGATCGATGATGACCCGGTAAGTGGCCATGACGTCCTCCGCCGTGAACGGCTTCCCATCTTGCCACTTAACATTCTTTCTCAAATGAAAGGTGATGGTCAGGCCGTCGGGTGAAACATCCCAGGACTCGGCCAAATCCCCAATCATGTTCAGATCTTTATCATATTTTATCAGCCCGTTATAGACCAGGCCGGCGATGCCGTGCGAAGAGCTGTCACTGGACAAAAATGGGATCAGGTTAGTCGCATCGCCGATGGAGCCTTCCACCATGGCGTCACCATAAGCCGGTTTGGCCGGGGCGGTGTCGGTCTTCCCCGATGGGCTGGGCTGGGCTGCGGCTTTCTTCTCCGCCGTGGGGGGCGGAGATTCCTTCTGGGAACATCCCCCAGACAGGGCCAGGAGGAAGATCAATAATAAATACATGCTCGGTTTAAATCGCATCGTGAGTCCCTTGGGTTATTGGGATAATCATATGAAATTTTTAAATATATTGAGGCGTGACGCACCGTCTGAGACGGCCCGGCAGACGGTTGCTTCTGGGATGGCCGATAAACAATCACAGCTATCCTGTCGTGCTGACGAAAGCATCATAGTTCGGCCAAGCAGCATCGTGTCTTTAGATTGACTTAACTACAGGCATGACTCAACCGTTATAATCAATCTTTTGAAGATACTTCTCGGCAGCCTGTCCCAGACAGGCGCGAATCGTGCTAAAAAATTGGTGCCAACGAAAATGAAAATATCTTTTGCAAAGATTTTCAATACATTCAGTTGGGCTGAATCCTTTCTTTCTCTGTTCCTTTTTGCCTTGCTCAATGGTCCGGATCAATATTCTCCGCTCCTGGCATAATCGATCACAGTTGAGGTTGAGCATGTCAATGGTGTTCTGCACCAATTCCCTTGTTGAGCCAAGTGTATTCGGCTGTATTGGAAGAGCTTCACTACAGGCCCGTTCATCCGGCTCCAGCTTTCCGCTGAAATGGTTAACCTTAAATAAATTAGGAAATGAATTCACTTGTAATGGACTCAGGATCCAACCTTCGCAGGCCTTGGATAGTTTTCCTTTCCGGATCATCCGATCTTTGTGGGCATCGCAACTAAGATTTTCAACTTTAACATCTGGGTTACTGCCTCCATTGCACACCGCCAGCAGATTATTCCAGTCTAACGCCCAGTTCTTCGAAGGAGTCGAGTCTGATTTCGAATGAAAATGCTCTACTCGACATTTCAAGGGACGATTATCTCTTATACTTATATCAAGTTCACAGTAGGCGCAGATACCGCCCTGGTCTTTCAGAAGCTGATTTCGTATTTGTGTATAGGCTTCTTGTCCCTCGAAATAGGGATCATTGCGCATTGCTTCCCAGGTGGCCTGGGGGCACCGAGATCGAAAATGGGTCAAGGCCGGTGGCTCATCACCCTTAGAAACGGCCTTCACCCTCCCAGCTCCCATTTACGATTTTCAATGTACAGGTCGGCTTCATGTAACGTAGGTTCCTCGCCCTGAAACTGTTGATCGAGCCGTTTCCGTAACTCTTGCGCTGGCACGGTGTCCCACTTATCCGCATGCACCAGAGCAAGGTATTCGGAGAGGTCCAGAGCCACAGAATTGTTCGGAGGACGCTGCTCGACGCCGAAAACACGTTTAAGCATTCTTGATGCTTCAGCCCCTTCCGATCCCGGCGGAGAGGCAAAGATGGCTCCCTTGTCGATGATGCGGATAGATGTGTCCGGGACGGTCGTAATCACTTGAGGACTATGCGTGGTTACGATGAACTGGGTCTGGGGAAACGTTCTACGCAAGTCGCTCAAAACCCGTTGCTGCCATCTGGGATGGAGGTGCAGATCAACTTCATCGATCAGCACTATGGCCGGCAGTTGTAACGGATCCGTAGTCGCACCATAGCCGGAACCAGGGTCGCATTCTCCGGGTGGATTCGCCTGGGCCATGCGACGCGCCAGATCCATGACCAACGCCAGCATGGTCCGATAACCGTCGCTAAGTTGAGTAATACTCAGGGTCTTTCTGGCCTCATCTACCTCACAATCAACCACGAAGCGGAGTGGACGAACCTCGGTGCGAGGATGCTTGAATTCCGGAAGCATAGACTCTATGGAACGCCGCACTGCATCAAGTTCAGGCAGAGTGTAATCAAAATCTCTAAGCTTTTCCCTTTGTCTGCGCTCCATGTCCTCCATGGTGTAGAACCACTCAAAGGCAGACTTGAATCTGGTATTGCCTTCCAATGCGCCAGCCAGGCTCTCGAACCGCGAGAATTTCTTTTGAAAACTCCACCTTTGAAGCGGGGCATCAAACACAGCCCGCGATGTGCCGTAATAGGCGATAACCGGCATACAAAATGGTTCGTTATTATTGTAATGGTCAATCAATGAGTCGGCGAAGCTGTCGATTTGCTTAAAGTTTGGCTTAGTCTCACCTATTTTTTCAATCCCCTCTATAGCCTCCGACCTGGTGAGCGGTGAGGTATCTCTTAATCTGAAACGGCCCCATTGGATGACGCCTCCGGAGAAATCGGACAACACCAACCTGAGTTGCAAAAAGGCCGGCAATCGGTTATTCTCCAGAACTCGAAGATCAGTCTTCTTGGTTGTAATACCAAATAATTTTGGTAGCTTAGTCAGTAGACGCCCGAAGCCAAGAGCAATGGCATCAAGGATCGCGGTCTTGCCCATCCCATTATCTGCAACCAGAACCGTGAGTAGGGGATCAAAAAACACGGAGATGTCTTCGAAGCAGCGAAAATTCGTTAAATGCAGCTCACGGAGTTTCATTCTGTCTTCCCATGCTCAAGGCAATTCTGCCCTGGACTGCAGCCCGTTAAAGTCCAGATTAAGGTATATAATCGAACAAAGGCTGATAATTGATTTGTCATAAATCAGTTAAGGCCTGATTGCAAGAGATTTTAGTCCGCTGGCCGGCTGATGGAAACGGTGGTAACCCCATTCAGTTGTTAGCTTTGGATTTTTGTTGCCCCGGTTTAGACAGCGTTGGCCGGATCACAGGAGATAATCCAATTTCACGTTTTGCATGGCGTTAAATATATTTCCTTTGATCTTGGGATTGGAGCGGTAAAGTTCGGCCAGCATATCCTTGACCGTCTGACGCCGGGACCGGCCTGCGCTGGGGCAGGGATTGGGAACCGGTTCCATGCCCTTTTGGCGATTCCATCGCTGGATTTGATCTTCCGTTACCAGGGCCAGGGGCCGGATGACCGATAACTTGCCCGAAAAGAACTCCTGCCGGGGGATCATGGTGCTGATGGATCCGGCCTAAAAGATATGGATAAAAAAGGT
>JADFXK010000025.1 GCA_015233625.1 Deltaproteobacteria bacterium
CGTTTCTCGTTGCTCGTTGCTCGTTGCTCGTTGCTCGTTGCTCGGTGCTCGTTAATATTGGAGCAAATAACGTGTTGTCTTGTCAAATAAAAAATATTTTTTTATCCACAGAATTTAGTCAAAGCAACGTCTGAAGCTAGCCCCAATGTGTGTGGTTTATCATATATAGCCCGGATCGGCAGACCAACGCTCACAACGAGCAACCTGAAACAAAAAACCTGCAACACGCAACCCGGAACACGCAACGCGCAACAAGAAAGAAGCCCGACAGGGGTATGTTTTCCCTATCGAGCTTCCGGTCATGATCAAGGTGAGGGCGGCAGGCTGCAGCCGGCCCCTATCTCTGCTGACTATAACACCGGGCGAGGCAACATCCCGGCCATTTCCACTATCTCGGGCACTCTTTCTTCCCATTCGATGGCCATAAGATGGACCCCGGCGATGCCCTTCATCTCCCGCAATTGCTGGATGGTTTCCACAGCGATCTTGATGCCTTCTTTGGCCTGATCACCTTTGGGCACGCCTTGGAGGCGCTTGATGATCTCGTCGGGCACATCCATGCCGGGAACGGAATTCTTCATATACTTGGCCATACCGACTGATTTCATCGGGGTGACCCCGCCCATCAGGAAGGTGTGCTCCAACAAGCCCATGTCATTAGCCTGATCGACCCATTTGCGGAATCGTTCCAGGTTATAAATACACTGGGTTTGAATGAAGTCCGCGCCGGCGTCGATTTTATTGGCCAGGCGGTAGACCCGAAACTCAAAAGGGTCGGCAAAGGGGTTGGCGGCACATCCGATAAACATCTTGGGTGCGCCGTCAAGTTTATGGCCGTTGATCAGGGTCCCCTCTTCACGCATCTTCTTGACAGTCTGGATGAGCTGCATGGAGTCGAGATCAAAGACGTTCTTGGCCTCTGGATGGTCGCCGAACTTCTGGTGATCCCCCGAGAGACAGAGCATGTTACGGATGCCCAGGGCGTAGGCGCCCAGGATATCACTCTGGATGGCGATCCGGTTGCGGTCACGGGCGGTCATCTGCAGGTTAGGCTCGACGCCTTCTTGTATCAGAATCAGGGACGCGCCCAAAGAGGACATCCGGACCACCGCGGTTTGATTATCCGTCACATTGACAGAGTCTACATTCCCTTTAAGGAACTTAGCTTTTTCCCGGACGACCTCTGCATTGGCCCCGCGGGGAGGACCGCATTCACCGGTGATGGCGAATATACCTGCTGTGAGAACCTTTTCTAAGTTGCTTCCAGATTTCATAATTTCAGATCCTCCCTGACCACTTTCCTGGGACCGCCGTCCCGACTGGTGGACCAGTTCTTCGTCGGGATAAGTCTTCGCAGGTTGGCCATTTTACCTTGCTTGGCCAGTTTCTCCACGATCAGGTGCCAGACGCAGTCGACATCTTTGCTGATTTCACATTTGCCGCCGCCGGACCCACCGCAGGGACCGTGTAACAGGCTTTTGGAACACCGGGCGATGGGGCAGAACCCGCCGAAGTTATGAACCAGGCAGGCGCCGCAGCCCTGACACCGTTCCGCCCAGACACCATGCTCCACAGCGCCGCCCATGAACTGGGTATTGATGCCCGGATAGACTGCCGCGTCCGGGTACCGTTCGGCCAAAAATTGGGGGCCGACGCCGCAAGCAATGGACACTATGCCGTCATAGTCGTTCACGACGTCCTTCAATTGGTCTACGTATTCAGGATCGCATTGACGTTCCAGGGTGCGTTCATCTACTGTTATCTCGCTCCCGTCTTTTTTGCGGCTGATCCGGATGGATGAGGCTAAAATACCCACCTCCTTCTCACCCCCGACGTTACACACGGTGACACATCCCTTGCAGCCGACCACCAGGACTTTTTTGTAATCCTTGATCATGTCGAGGATGTCGCCCAATGGTTTTCTTTCGCCTACAATCATGATTAGCCTCTCTTGTTGTTTGTCTGCCTTAATGCGAAAAGAGATGCGCAAACGCATCCGTTAAGGGATGATGGTTTGAGCGTCTTTTGAGCCATACCCAAGAGCACTAAGGCCGGATATGGATTTGAAAGCCCTTGAAGTTGAAATGAAGCCGGGGCCGGCAGGTCATCCGTCGGATAACATCCGGGATCCCGGCTCATTTTTTCTTGTGGAGCTAGAGTTTCGATCGCACCGGGCTGGGACCAAGAGCCTTTATCTTTTCAGTCATTTCTCTGGCCACCGCGGCGAAGCGGGGACCCTCTGAGGACGACATATTGAACATTTCGACACGGTCCGGTTCCATCCCAATTTCTTCCAAGACCTTCTTGACGTATTTAACTCGTTTTTTGGCCTTCAAGTTTCCGGCCAGGTAATGGCATTCCCCTTCGAGACATCCGGCCACATAGACGCCGTCTGCGCCTTCCTCTATGGCCTTAAGCAGGTGAATAATATCCACCCGTCCGGTACAAGGAACCTGTATTACTTTGACATTAGTCGGATATGATAATCTCATCGAACCTGCCAGGTCCGCGGCCGAGTAGGCTCAGTACTGGCAGCAAAAAGCAATGATGTTCGGCTCAAAGTTCTCGGTCATATTTCTCCTCATCGGGCGCGACCAATGGGCGCCTATGTTGAAAATTAGTGCATCAAGGCCGCTGACTTGGCCAGAATTTGCAGATCAGTGAAATGCTTTAGCGTGATGGCTTTGCCGGGGCATTCGGCCACACAGGCGCCGCATCCATGACATCCGGCAGGATCGATCACGGCATGGCCTTCCGTACCAACGTGGGGCACACCGTAGGGGCAAGTCCGGACACAGGTCAAACAAACAGCGCATTTTTCCGGCGTGACTTCCGCCACCACGCCACCGACTTTAATGGCGTCCTTAGCGATGATGGTCATGGCCCTGGCCGCAGCAGCTTTGGCCTGGGTAATGGCTTCATCAATGGGCTTGGGATAATGCCCCAGACCGGCCATGAAGATACCCTCTGAAGCGAAATCCACCGGGCGCAACTTCATGTGGGCTTCTAAGAAAAACCCTTCAGCGTTGAGAGCAACCTTGTATATTTCGGTAAGCCCTTTGACTTCGTTGGGCAGAATGGCGCTGGCCAGGCATACCAGGTCGGGATTGATTAGAATGGGCCGCATGATGACGTGATCCACAACCGTTAAGCTGAGGCTGCCGTCAGCGTTCTTTTCCAACACCGGCTTGTTGTCCAGTTCATACCGGATGAAGATGACGCCCAGTTCTCTGGCCTCTTTATAAATATCTTCGCGGAAGCCGTAGGCCCGGATATCACGATACAGCACGTATATCTGAGCATCAGGATTCTTCTTTTTGAAGTGAACGGCGTTCTCGATGGAATGAGCGCAACAAACCTTGGAGCAATATGGCCTTTCCGGAATTCGGGAACCCACGCACTGAATGAAGGCGACCGTTTTGGGGTTGGCCACTCTGGGATCGTTGTCTCTAATGGCCACATCCGTTTCCAGGTGGGTCATAACCCGGTTATCTTCGCCGTACAGATACTCTGTCGGTTTATACTCATGGCCACCAGTGGCTAAGACGATGACGCCGTGCTCGATGGTCTGGTTGGTTTCAGGATGCCCCTTCTGCCCAATGACACTGGCAAAATTACCGATGATACCGGACGCGGCCACTACCTCATGATTCATGTGCAGGGTGAGGAGCGGATGATTCTTCACCCGGTCGATCAAAGATTGGACATACGGAGCGATCTTTTCTCCCATCCAGGTGGTCTGGAGGAGATTGGCATTCCCACCCAGGGTGTCGCCTTTTTCGATCAGATGAACCGGGAAGCCTTGATCGGCAAAGGACAGAGCGGATTCCATGCCGGAGACACCGCCACCAACAACCAACGCGGTCTTGACCAGACCCAGGGATATCTGAGTCAGCGGCTCAATCAAAGCCGCCTTAGCCACGGCCATCCTGACCAGGTCTTTGGCTTTAGCTGTGGCCTTAGCCGGTTCACTCTGATGGACCCAGGTGTTTTGGTCGCGGATGTTGGCCATTTCAAAGAGGTAAATATTCAACCCGACTTCACGGATGGTCTCTCGGAACAACGGTTCGTGAGTCCGCGGCGAGCAGGAAGCCACTACTACCCGGTTGAGGCCCTTTTCCTTGATGGTCACTTTCATCCGGTCTTGAGTATCTTGGGAGCAGGTGAAGAGGTTGTCTTCCACATGAACCACGTAGGGCAATGTCTTGGCGTATTCTCTAACCGCCGGGACATCCGCCACGCCGCCGATGTTGATTCCGCAGTTGCAGACAAACACCCCGATCCGGGGTTCCTGGCCGGTAACGTCGATCTCCATCGGTAGCTCTTTGATCGTGGTCAAAGAAAATCGGGCTGGCGATAAGAGTCTGGTGGCATCAGAGGCCGCGGCACTGGCTTCCATCACGGAGATGGGGATGTCTTTGGGGTCCCGGAAGACACCACAAACATAGACGCCCTCACGGGAAGTAGCCACCGGCTTAAAGGAGTCTGTTTCGGCAAAACTATGTTTATTCAATTTGACATCCAGCCGCCCGGCCAATTCTCTGACCTGCTTGGGTGTCTGCATCCCCACGGACAAGACGACCATGTCGTAGGTTTCGTTGATTACTTCGCCTTCCGGGGTGGCATAGGCGATGGACAGATCATCACTGCCGGGGACGGGATCGATGGTGTGAACCCGGCTGCGGATAAACCGAACGCCTCGTTCATCCTTGGCCCGATTCAGATATTTCTCGAAATCCTTACCGTAGGTCCGCATATCCATATAGAAAATGGATGTTTCCAAAGGATCGTGGCTGTGCTCCATGGCGATAATGGCTTCTTTTATGGCGTACATGCAGCACACCGCCGAGCAGTAGCTATTGTCGCAGTGGTTGATGTCTCGGGAACCGACGCATTGCAACCAGGCTATTTTTTTGGGTTCTTTGTTATCCGAAGGTCTGACCAGATGCCCCTGATACGGACCGGAGGCAGACAGAATTCGTTCGAATTCCAGGCTGGTCACCACATTTGTAAATTTGGAGTAATGGTAGATTTCGTAGGGTTTGGGATCGTAGGGCTCAAAACCGGGGGCCAGAATGACTGAGCCGACTTCGATGTTCAGGTCTTTCGGCTTATCTTCGTGGCACACCGCTCCAGCCAAACAGGCCTTCACGCATTGGAAACATTCGCAGCAAGAACCGCAATTAAGACATCGAGCCGCCTCGGTTTTGGCTTCTTCTTCGGTAAAGCCCAGGGCGATTTCATCGAAGCCTTTAACCCGCTCCGCGGCCTCCATCATGCGCATTTCGGCTCGGCTCACCCTGGGAATATCGTCGGTGATGAGCCGGTAATCCCGTTCGTCGAGGGGTATATCTTCGGCGGGTTCCCGGCCTTCCCGCAAGTCGACGCCTCTGAGGTAGCGGTCGATGGATTCGGCCGCTTTTTTTCCGGCCGAGACAGCTCCGATGGCAATCCAGGGTCCGGTGACCAAATCGCCGCCGGCAAACACGCCGGGACGTCCCGTTTCTAATGTTATCGGGTCGACTTCGATGGTCCCGCGACGAGTGACTTTAATTTGATCTAGGGAACTTTCGCCGCAAATAAAGCTGACATCCGGGCGTTGACCGATGGCCACAATGACGTTGTCTACATTTATGGGGGTCAGTTGATCTTCGTAATAGGTGGGGCTGAAGCGCTTGTTCTCGTCGAACACGCGGGCCACCGTCTTTAGCACAATCTGGGACACCTTGCCGTTCTTGACGACAAATTCTTTCACGCCCCGGCGATACATGATTTGGATGCCTTCCTCAGTCGCCTCTTCCACTTCCCAGGGCGAGGCCGGCATTTCTACTTCATTTTCCAGGCAGACCATGGTCACCTTACCGGCGCCTAATCGTCTGGCCATCCGGGCCACGTCAATGGCCACATTGCCGCCGCCGACCACGATCACTTCGGCTCCCAGCTTGATCATGGGCTTCCGCAGGCTGAAATCCCGCAGGAAATCCAATCCGGGGATGATCCCTTCCGCATCTTCGCCAGGCACGCCTAACTGCCAGCACTGAGGAGCACCGGTAGCCACAAATACGGACTTAAACCCTTGCTCAAGCAAGGTATCTACGGTCAAGTCAGGGCCGGCCGGGGCATTTAGTTTTATGTCCACGCCGAAGCGTTTGATGGTCTCGATTTCATTATTCAGGACCTGGCGGGGCAGCCGGTATTCCGGCACACCCAGGGCCAACATACCGCCCGCTACAGGCAGGGCCTCAAAAATCGTGGTCTTATAACCCTTGCGGCCTAAATGATAAGCGCAGGTTAATCCGGCCGGACCGGCGCCGATCACAGCCACCTTTTCGGCTTTGGGTTCCACTTCGGGTACCGGAACCAAGCTCATATCGCCCTTATCGTAAGCGAAACGCTTCAGATCCCGAATAGATACGGCTCCTTCCACCTGGGCCCGACGACAGACGTCCTCGCAGGGATGAGGGCAGATTCGGCCTAAGGAACCCGGCAGAGGTAACACTTCCATGATCAGATTTAAGGCTTCTTGATACTTCCCTTGACTCACCAGAGCCACATAGCCATGGGCGTTAACTCCGGCCGGACAGGTTAAGCGGCAAGGGGAAGTGTCTTTTTTTTGAATGTCATAAGCACTGGGCATGGCCTGGGCGTAGCGCTTGTAAGCCGCGCCTCTAGTGGACAGGCAACCTGACCGGACAGGCCTTGGCGCATTCCCCGCATGAGGTACATTTGCTCATGTCGATATAACGGGCCGCCTGATGCACGTGGGCGGTGAAGTTGCCCGGTTGGCCCTCCAGGTTCATTAATTCCGCCTGGGTCAACAACTGGATGTTGAGGTGCCGGCCACATTCCACCAGCTTGGGTGAAATGATACACATGGCGCAATCATTGGTGGGAAAGGTCTTGTCCAATTGAGCCATGACCCCGCCAATGGCCGGGTTTTTCTCTACCAGGTAGACTTTAAAGCCGGACTCGGCCAAGTCTAGCGACGCCTGGACACCGGCTATTCCGGCGCCCACCACCATGACGGAACCAGTCGGTTTTTGATGACCAGAATGTTCACTCATATTGATAATCACCTTTCATCACGGTAAGCCAAAAAAAGGGGCGGAAACAGATACGTGCCCATCAGACAAATTCTTTCCGCCCGCCCGCAACCCTAAATACGTTTTTAGGAGGCGAGGCATTTATTATTTAGGAGCCGATGCTCCTTTCTGTAGCCTTTCTAAAGAGCTTCGTATATATCTTTAATAGGATTGATTGTCAAATATAAAATTGCGGACCGGAACACAAATTGGTGAGCAGCCTGGCCTTGGCCGGGAAACAAAATTATTATCTGTGATCAAGATAGGTTATCCAATTTAGGCGGTCCCGACCGGGATTCGGCGCCGGGCGGTCCTCAAGACAAATCACGGCCGATAAATTTTTTTGTCCCGGTTTGGATTTTTTTGTGTTAAGATATGGCGCTCGAAAATTACGATTTTAGAAGATGTGTCGCAGCCGCTCATCGGCATCGGCCAGACGTCGGCTAAACAGACGGAATTCGTTAGTTAACTACTTCATCCAACCATCACCCCGGCCTGACGTATAAATGCGACCGCGGGTTGAACAACCGGAGTCTGGTCAATATTATGAAATCATTTGTCAACGTCGGGATCGCTTTGATCCTGGCCGTCATGCTGAGTACTCCAGCCTGCCAAAAAACCGAAGAGCAACCTTCTGGCGCCGGGGAGACAAAACCGCAAACAACAACTATGCCTCAAGAGCCGGTTAAAGAGCCGGCCGCGGTATCCGGTATCCCCCTGGGAGCAACTCTGGATGAGGTGCTGAAAAAAGCTCCTGGAGCCAAACAAGTGCCGGACCAGGCCGGAAAATTTACCATCCTGGTTGATCCCGAACCGGGAGAACTATTCAAAGTCAAGGCCGCAGCGCGGACTTTCTTCTTTGACGTAGAAAAACACCTTCAAGCCATCATCTATAATTTTGATTTCGGGTTCAACGGAACCCAGGCCAGAGAAGCCTACACGCATCTGACCCAGACGTTTAAGACCGAATTTGGAGCTACCCCAACCGAGGTAAAAAGTTCATACCGATCGGCCTCAGATGATCAGGCGGCCTGGGGTCTGATCTTGACAGAACAAAAAGAAGTGGAACTTGATAATAAGGTCAAAGAACTACGGTGGGCTGGGGCTAAGATGGCGATTACTCTGTCGTTGGCTGAGATGGTCCCGGTGGGCGTCCCCAAGGACAAGTCGGGATCCCGATTTGAATCGGTGGCGTCTTTTTCTCTGGCGGGTTTTTCACAAGCATTGGAAGGAAAATAAGCCGTGGTTCGGATTCCGGCTTGATACTCACGAAAAAGGTTTGGGACAAAATCAAGTGTGTCGAATTGGGCCTGACGTGTGGCATACTGAAGATAGTGGCGTAGCTATTATTTTAGGGAACTCGTCTCCCTTGACGCGTTAAAAACAACTTGCACCCCGTAACCCGTAACCCGTAACTCGATCAAACCACTATTTGGAGGAAGCACACAATGAAAAAAATTCTTGTTCCTTTGGTCCTGCTCGTTATTCTAATGACATCTGTGAACACCCAGGCGGCCTGTATCACGTTCACTATGTCCGATGGGGGATCCAACGAGCTTGAAACCTACTGCGGCCGGTTTAACTACAAGGGAGATACTCGGACCTTCTACTTCGTGGATAAAAACACCTATGTGGTTATTGACACCTGGTGGGACTCCAAACATGATGGTGGTGAACCCTATCGCCCGATGATCAGCGAACTAGACAAAATGGTCGACAAATATTTTGGCCACAACCGCAAAGAGCGGTATGGGTATTCCGATGATCCCACCCTCAAGGTTCGGAAGGCCCGGGAAGTCGGAGTATATATTGTTCATAACAAAATGATGTATTGCCCGAAACTGGATAAACTCAAATCGGGCTATAGTGTGGTCACGCATAAGAATTTCGTATCCGACCTTAAAGAACTGGACCAGTATCTAGCCTCCTGGAAAAAACATGGGTCGCCGGATCAATAAGCCTTTCTTAACCTAGATATTTGCCGCGGTGAGTCCGGGGTTATGCGTAGACTCCGCAGGATGATTTGAATAAATCGGTGGATCTTGATGGATCTTAAGGTATTATTAGCCACTTTTGGAACAATTTTCTTGGCCGAATTAGGTGATAAAACTCAACTCGCCTGTATCCTCATGGCGTCCAAGACCGGGAAACCGGTCGCCGTATTTTTGGGCACGGCCTCGGCTCTGGTTTTGGTCTCTCTCTTGGGGGTCCTTTTTGCCCAAGTGGTGTGTCAATATCTGCCGGGCGAGATCATTAAGAAGGTAGCCGCGATCGGCTTCGTCGTCATCGGCGGCTTGATGTTTTGGGGAAAGCTTTAACCATACGCAACCGCTATCCAGAGTCAAGATGTTCGCTCGGCCATTGATGATTCCAACGCGGCCTTCCTAGCCGCCGGAACTTCTGAAATGGGCGGCTAAAAGCGCGCCCTCGGCATATCCCCCGTGACTTCATCCAAATGGCACCAACGTCTGACATCAAACTCGACGGATGTTCCGACAGCCCATTTTATGGCGGTAACGGACTTAACGGATCATCTTGACACCTTCCGATCCAATTCAGTTTAACCCAGGACGGGATAATCCAATGCTAAACGATCTCTCAATCAAAATCGCCGGGAAGGGTGGAGACGGGGTCATTTTTCTGGGCGATGTATTGGCCGTGGCCCTGAAAAGGTGCGGTTACCAGGTCATGTTGGTCAAGAAATACGGAGCCGCGGTGCGGGGTGGTGATGCTGCCTGCCAATTGCGGATCAGTCGCCGGCCGGTCGAACATGAAGGAACCCGCGTGGACGTCCTGATGGCCTTTCAGGCCGAAACGGTTAAAGAGAATTTGAGACGGCTGAAAAATGACGGATGGTTGGTGGTGGATGACCAACCCGAATCCTGCCCGGACGTGTCCGGCCATCCCGGTCCGGTGTGCCGCTTGCCGATTAATCGACTGACCAATACTTTTGGGATAAAATCAAAGAATATCATTTCGCTAGCTTTCTTGGCCTACGTTCTAAGCATGGATCTGTCCGTGATTCGTGACGCGGTGGAGCAGAATCTGACCAAAAGAGGCATCCCGTTGTCTAACCTGGATGTCTTTGATGCTGCCTGGAAAGAAGCGACCGCGACCGTTAGCCCGGCCCAGGGTCTGGTGGTTGGCCGCATCGACAGCCTCGATGAGTCCGTTTTATGGAGCGGCAATGAGGCGGTGGTCTTCGGCGCCCTGGTCTCCAAATGCCGGATGGTGGCGGGGTATCCGATTACTCCGGCTACTTCTACGCTGGAGTTGTTTTCCCACATCCTGCCCCGGCTGGAAGGATTTTCGGCTCTGGTTCAACCTGAAGATGAGATGGCCGCCATAGGTGTTGTCATCGGGATGTCCCTGACCGGGGCCAAGGCCATGACGGCCACGTCCGGGCCGGGTTTTCAGCTCATGGGTGAGTTGCTGGGCTACGCCTGTGTGACTGAGACGCCATTGGTTCTGCTCAATGTGCAGCGGGGTGGCCCGAGTACCGGTCTTCCCACGGCGACGGAGCAATCCGACCTGTTCTACACCATTCACGGCCGAACTGGAGACTCCCGGCTGATCGTTTTGGCTCCAACGACCGTAACTGAATGTTTTTATCTGACTATAGAGGCTTTTAATCTGGCCGAGAGGTTTCAGACCCCGGTGATTATACTGTCCGATCAATACCTGGGGATACGTAAGGAAAGCGTCTCCAGGCCGGATACCTCATCGATTGAAGTGACGGACCGGGTGGTGGACACGACCACTAATCGGCGGTTTCAACTGACGGACTCGGGTATTTCTCCCTACCTGGCTTTGGGACGAAGCCCCCGGTTTATTGTCACCGGGTTGTGTCATAACGAAGAAGGCCGGCCGGATACCACACCTGAGAATCATCAACGCATGTCCATGAAGCTGGAACGGAAATTTCAGACATTGACCACGGAAATAGACCATCGTCAGGACTTTGTCGAATACCGGGGAGATCCGGCCGCCGATTTTGGGATCGTCGCCTGGGGCTCTTCCACCGGAGCGGTCAGAGAGGCCGTGGACCGTTTATCCGACCTGGGCCGACCCGTCGCCGCGGCCTTCCCCAAAATACTCAGCCCCCTTCCACCGCAATTGGGGGATTTCCTTAAATCTAAGAAGCGCATCCTGGTCGTGGAGCTGAATCAACAGGGGCAACTGGCCGCCTGTCTGCGGGACCAATATTTATGCCCGACCGTGGGGCTGAATCGCGTCGGCGAATCCTTTACCCCGGAAGAGGTGATGGACAGAGTTAAGGAGGTTGACTGATGCACCTGCCATCTGAATACCGGTCTCAAATGAGTTCGGTCATCTACTGCAAACGATGCGGAAATCACATCATTATGGGGGCCATGCAGAAGGCTTTCGCCCAGCAGGATATTGACCCGGAGTCTCTGGTCATCGTGGCCGGGATCGGGTGCGCCAGCCGCGTCCCTTTTTATATCAATGCCCATGGAGTGCACACCCTACACGGCCGGCCTTTACCGGTGGCCATCGGCATCAAAACGGCCAATCATAATTTGAAAGTGGTGGTGGTCACCGGAGACGGAGATGCTTATGGTATCGGCGGTGGTCACGTGCCCCATGCGACCCGCAAGAACATCGACCTGGTCTTCGTGGTGGTCGATAATAGCGTTTACGGCATGACCGGCGGGCAAACGTCACCCACGACCCGGCAAGGACATCAGACCTCTACCACCATCTACGGAACCATTTTGGAGCCGGTCTCACCTGTCTTCCGGTCCCTGGCTGATAAGGTGTCCTTTGTCGCCCGCGGCACGGTGGAACATTCCGCCCAGTTGATTGACCTGCTGCAACAAGCTTTGGCTCATCCGGGATTTGCCATGGTCCATATCCTGAGCCGGTGCCCCACCCATGACAAACTCCATTATTTTGACGAAGATGCCGCGCGGGTCAGAGACATTCCCCCAGATCATGACCGGACCAGCCTGCCCGCGGCTTTGAATCTCTGTCTTGATCCGGACCACTTGTACACCGGCGTTTTCCATCAGGTGCTGAAACCGACCTATAACGATCGGGCCGACATGATCCTGGCCAAGGCCAAGGCCGAGAAAGGGATCACGACCGTGGAGGAGCTGGTGGAGCAGTATGTTTAAGGGCCCCCCGGCTTCGGGAGGGCCCAACCTCGGCCGGCTGACACGCCCCGGATGGTCTGGGCCGGGGGTAAGCGAGGGTTGATCATGCTCGGTTTTCTGAATGGGCTCGACCCAGATATCGGCCGGGTCTTGTTGGCCCAGCTTCGTAATCTCTGGACACACACCTCGACGGCGTTGGAAGGCAACACCCTCACCTTGGGGGAAACAGCTTTCGTCATTGAGGAGGGATTGACGGTCTCCGGTAAGCCCCTGAAGGACCACCAGGAAGTAGTCGGTCATGCCCGGGCCATTGATCTTATCTATGACCTGGTCAAGAAAGACGGACCGGTGATAGACCGGGATTTATTTCTGCTCCATACCTGCGTCCAAACAGAAATTGTTTTAGATGTCTATCAACCGGTGGAAGACTGGAAAAAAGAACCAAACGGGACTTACCGGATCGAGGGCGACCGCCAGATCTTTTTTGAGTATGCCGCCCCCGAAGATGTTCCGACCCTGATGGCGGAATGGCTGCACTTGCTCAATGGACACTTGGCGGCTGATCTGTCACGGGATGCCGCCCTGACTGCTTATGTGGACCTGCACGTTTCTTTCGTCCGGGTCCATCCTTTTTTTGACGGGAACGGACGGATGGCCCGGTTAGTGTCTAACTTGCCGGTCATTAGATCCGGGTTTCCGCCTATTGTCATTCCCCGTGAGCAACGGCGGGCCTATCTTATGGCGCTCCGAAAATATGATGCACTGGCCGGAACGCCGCGACCCGGTCAAGGACTTCTCCCCATAACCGACGCTCTCCATGATTTTGAGGCTCTTTGTGCGGAGTCTTGGGAAGAGTCTTTAGGCCTGGTTGATCAGGCCCGGCAAGCCCAGGCTGATCGGGCTAAGCGGTGGTCCGGAGCCTAGCCGGCGACCCTGAAGGTAGGCTGGACACGATGCCGCCGAGGGAGGGATTACCTTATGTTGACAGGCCTCAATATTACCATTGACATCTCGGTTCAGCAGTTCTAATGGTGTTTCGTCAGATTTCCTCTTCGGCAATTTAACCGGTAACTACCTGACGGCCATGGGTGACATTTATCTTCTCCAGGGCCTGGGTGAATTCCGCTCGAAAGCCGGGAGAATGCCGATTACCTGCTGAATATTCTAATTAAACCCCATTGACGCCCATGTCAATTCAATCTATAATCTCTGTTCGTTTAATACGCGATGGTGCAAAGGTGGAGCTAAGAATGAAATCCGACTTTCAACAATACCAAGACTTTTGGGAAAACGAAGCTCAGAAAAACAAGGATGCGGACCAACTTTATCTGGCTATTGGCTCACATGACCCGAAACATCACGACTTCGTTGGTAAAATTCTTATGACTGGCGTGAAAAACAACGGTTTATTGCCTCATCACAAGATACTGGACATCGGTTGTGGCAACGGACGATTGGCCGAGAAATTAGCAGACTATTTGTCCAAAGAAGGGGAATACTTCGGCTTTGATATCTCCGCCACACTTGTCGAAGCGTCCAAGGCCAAGATTACGGCGCCTAATTTTCATTTTAGCCTAAGCGACGGGGAGACCTTTCCCTTTCCCGATAATCATTTTGATTTTATCGTACTATTTTCCGTATTCACCCATCTGCATGCCCCGACGATTTCCTCCTTTTTAAAAGAAATACATAGATTATTAAAAAATACCGGCGTTTGTCTGGCCACAGTGATCATTAATAACGATGTTGACCAAGACGCCGGAGATATCCAGCGGATGACGCATACCTACAAATATATCGAGAGCCTCGTTTTAGAGCAAGGACTAGTGATCGATTCGGTCCAACAAAAATGGCCGCAAGAGAGCGTCGTTCCGGCCAAGGTGCTTTTTTCTGATCCTGAAGGCAGTCAATCATGCTTAAGGATTGTCAAGCTGGATTTCCCCAACAGAATCAAAATAACCCCAAAAATTTTTAAGTCAATCCCTTCCCGTACAGATTGGTTTACCCCTTTAAATCTACTTCAAAACCAGAAGATATTAAAAATGCGGCTTCGACTAGGTCGCCTTTATCGGAAATTGCTGTACTCCTTGGGCGGGGATTTCGGATTCGGCTTCTTAGCCGGCCCCAAATTGACCGACGGTGTTTGGAAGAATCACCCCGTCACGAATCATTTGGTTATCCAAACCTACGAGAATGGTGCAACCTATGTCTTCAATTCATCCGATGGGAGCAATTTCGTGACTTACCAGGTTACCGCAACCAGCGAATTCCTCATGGAGGGCTTCGATATCTACGGTTACAATCTAAAAAAAATCAGCATCTTATTCACAGCCCCGACCGCGGCTAAGGTGACCTTTACGGACAACGCCAACGATGAAATAAAATCGATGCACATGTATAAATTTCTGGCTGTTAAATAACTTCTGCCTTAATCTTATAACATGCGGATGTTTCAGCTCATTCCTTATCACCCGGGGCTGCCCTGGAAATTCACGGCCGGGAGCAGCCGCGGGTATCCTCGGCCGGGAAGACATTGATATATTTAGCTCGGCATTACTCCATGTTATCTAACATCATCGAAATCAATCGATGTCCTTAATTTAGGGTATCATAAATGTCGCATCGAATGGCTGCGCTCGGAACTTTAGCGCTATTACCAATAACCGTCACGATCGCCCTGACCACCTGTTACTACGTCAATATTCCACAGTGGGACCAATGGGACACGGCTGTGATTCTGGCCAAGAAAGTGGCCGGCGACCTCTCCTGGCGAGATTTATGGGCCCTCCATAATGAACATCGGTTGTTCTTTCCCAGACTCCTGATGCTTTTGCTCAGCCATTTCTCAAGCTGGAACATCGCCTGGGAACTGGCCCTGAACGTCGCCATCGCTTTCACCACACTGACATTAATAATCTACCAGCTTTGTTTGACCAGACAATTTGTCGAGAAATTTAATGTCGCGGTCTTGATACCTATCTTATCTTTCCTTGTTTTTTCGTTCACTCAAGCAGAAAATTGGCTATGGGGCTGGCAGATAGCCTTATTCTTAAACGTCGCGGCCGCCTGGCTGGGGTTTATGGCCCTGGCGAAAGCGCCTTCGAGTTGGATATATTACTCACTGGCCATCGTTAGTGGTATTGTCGCATCTTATTCCTTTGCGCCAGGCTTGCTCTTTTGGCCAATCGGGGGTCTCTGTCTTTGGTTCGGCCAATCGTCTGCGCCCAGGGAGCGACTGGTCCGCGTCGGATTATGGATAGCCCTAAGCGCCCTGGTCGGTGGTTTGTATATTCACGGATACACCAAAGCCCAAAACCAGTCCGACGTCAGTTACGGCCTCCATCATCCACTGGAATTTGTTTTACACGCTTTGGCCTTTCTCGGCTCCTCCCTGGCTAATTATCAGGTCGGATTTGCCGTAGCCTTTGGAATCATAGGTCTCGTGATCTTTTTCTACGCCGGTTCCCTGGTATGGACCAGGTTTCATGATCGGCTGGAATTAGTCGCTCCCTACCTTTGCTTAGGCGCCTATGCCGTTATGGCGGCGCTGCTGACTACGGTGGGCCGGGTCGGTCTGGGATTGGACCAGGCCCTGGTCCTCCGGTACATAACTTTTTCGAATCTGCTTTGGATATCAGACATTATTTTGATATTCTTAGTGGTGGCGACAAATTCTCCCAGGAGGACGGCCAAGGGTAGATCAATATTCCCTCGCCTGATAATCTATGGCCTGGGTGTCATCACGATACTTTCACTGGTCCAGTCCTATCGTCGGGCCATCGACTATGCCGACGACCTGCACCGCCGCTTAGATGCGGCAAGACAGCACGTTTTAGCTTATTATCCAGGTCCGATGGATGAAGAAATAACTCTGGCCTTGCACCCGTCTATTGTTTATTTACATAATTTCTTGCGTGTTTTAAAGTATAACAACCTGTCCTTCTTTGCCCAGAAAAGCGGAGCAAGTGATCGGAGTCGCAGCGAAATGGCTTCGACACGACAGGAAGGCACATTTGCAACCTGGGACGGGCTATGGCGGACTTCAGCCAATAGCAGCCTATTTCTGCAAAGCTATGGCAACAACGCCGCATTCTGTTTAGCCAAATTTGACGATGGGAGGATTATCGCTTTTTGGGGCGTTTATTCCAAAGGCCAAACCCTTGATGCCGGCTATGCTTGTGCTCCTGGGTCCGATTATTGCCTCCAAATCCACTTCTCCTCCTTACATGAAGCCACGTTATATTTAGCCGACCGGACTAACGGCCAGATAAAGTCTTTTGAATTCTGCCAAGAATCAGACACCGTGATCAACGTAGCCAACGACGGGATGTGGCAAGCCAAATCAAATCAGCTACCCTGCGTTTGGTTGCAGCATTACTTGGAAGGTGGAGCGCTCATGATCCTCACCTTAGATAATCGGATCTTTGAAGTTTTCTATGGCCAAGACGCGGCGGGCGGCAGCTTTCGAGGGCGGGGCGTTTATCCTAATCCTGGGACCGAAGTAGCGTTCACGTTTAGCGACCATGAGCATGGAAAATTAATAAGTAAACCTGCCCCAGGATCAGAAGAATCGTGGGAAATGGCTCGGAGTTTAAAGGCTCAAATAGCGCATTAATCAAGTTGGATAGAAACACTATGGTTACACCGGTCAGGTGCGCGTGTCGACCTGACCTGATCGGGGCCTCTTCCAAAGTTCTCCATTGGTCCCCCCATTATCATTCTGTGCCGTATTTAACCGCGAAGAAGTAACCTGAGCATTACCTGTTCTTGCCCTGGTTGGCGCCAACCGGCTGCCTGAGGGTGCCAACCAAACCACCATATTGCCAACAACTAATTGTTTTAACAAATAAAAAATTTTGGCATCTTTTTTGTAAGAATCACTCTATCTCCTCTGCGGCTTGCGCTTTGATCAGATATGTTCGAGCCGTCAGAATTGTTCTTTAAGGAGTTCGACATGAGAAGTCGCCGTTATCTGGTGAACGCTGTGGTGGCTGCTGTCATCATGCTTTCGGTATTAGTAACGCCCAACGTTTCCCAGGCCTACCAATGGACTTCTAACGGCCCCTATGGCGGCGACATTAATTCTCTGGTGGTGGAGTCGGCCGGGGTAGTCTATGCCGGAATAACCGGTGGCGTGTTCAAGACAACCAACGGCGGATCCTATTGGACCACCGTCAATTCCGGCTTGACTAACCTGAATGTTCTATCTTTGGCCTTAGAAGCAACCGAGGTGATCTACGCCGGAACAGAAGACGGGGTGTTCAAGACGACTAACGGAGGGACAAAATGGACTCAAACCGGATTGACCAATATGCCGGTCTATTCCTTGGTGGTGGCATCAGTCATGGTGGTATATGCCGGAACAAACGCCGGGGTGTTTAAAACGATCAACGGCGGAGTTGATTGGACTCCAGTTAATTCCGGCCTGACAAACCCTTTCATTGGCTGTCTGACGGCCGCGACCGGGGTGGTCTACGCCGGTACGACCGACGGGATATTCAAGACCAGCAATGGTGGAACTAAGTGGAATCAAATGAATTACGGCTTAACAAACGCCGATGTCAGGAATCTTATGGCGGTGTCGACCGACGTGATTTATGCCGGGACAACCGGCGGCGGGGTGTTTAAATCAACCAGCGGCGGAGCTATTTGGACTCCCATAAACGACGGATTGACTGAATTGAACGTTAATTCCTTTACCCGGGAGTCGGCCGATACGATCTATGCCGGAACCAGCGGTGGAGTGTTTAAGACGACCACCGGCGGAACAAAATGGATTCAAACCGCGTTGACGAACGTGGATGTTAGCGCCGTGGCAATGGAGGCAATGGGAGTCGTCCATGCCGGGACAACCGGGAGCGGAGTACTTAAAACGGTTAACGGCGGGACTAGCTGGACTCAAGCCGCCTTGACGAATTCGTATATTAAATCCCTGGCGATGGAGTCCGCCACCGTGATCTATGCCGGAACCTTAGACATAGGGGTGTTCAAGACAACGGATGGCGGAACTAGTTGGACCCCGGTGAGCTCCGGCCTGCTTAATACACCGGTCCAGGCCCTGGCCGTGGAGGCCGCCGGAGTCGTCTATGCTGGAACCTATGGTAACGGGATATTCAAAACCAGCACCGGCGGAACAACCTGGACTCAAATTAATTCTGGCTTAAATTCTAGGTGGATCAATACCTTGGCGGTGGAGGCCACGGGTGTGGTCTATGCCGGGACCTCCAGTGATGGAATATGCAAGACCACCAATGGCGGAACAGAATGGACTGAAATTAATTCCGGATTGCATGACTCATCTATCAATTCTTTGGCCGTGGAATCACCAGGGGTAGTCTATGCCGGGACAACCGAACGGGTGTCCAAGACGATCAACGGCGGAGCCAAATGGAATTTAACTGGTTTGACCAACGCCAATGTCACTTCCCTGGCGCTGGAGTCAACCGGCGTGCTCTATGCCGGGACAAAAGGCGGCGGAGTGTTCAAGACGACCAACGGTGGAGACAATTGGACCCAAATGAATTCCGGACTGACCAACCCGAATGTCACCTCCCTGGCACTGGCCGGAACCGATGTCATTTATGCCGGAACAACCGGCGATGGAGTGTTCAGAACGACTGACGGCGGAAACAATTGGACTCAGCTTAATTCGGGCTTGACCAATCCGGATGTCGGGGCCCTGGCAGTGGCAGTGGCGTACCCCGATCGGGCCTATGCCGGAACCAATGGCGGCGGGGTGTTTGTTGGAGTCGCGTCTACGATGGTAACTCGCGGCATCTGGCAGGGAACGGATAACAAAAAAATTTACCTTCAAACTTACAGCACCGGCGGGACTATGGCGTTGGTCTCACCGGGCGACCGCAGCATTACAAGCTGCTATGCCAGCAACCTGGACAATGATATTTTTGAGGGAGATGATATCCCCACCAACGGGAATAGCTATCACCTCCAGATCGTCTTCATTTCACCTACCAAGGCCATTTATGCGATGACCGAAATCAGCACCGGCCAAAAAAAAACCGATATTTTGACCATAGCAGCTGTAGCCGAAATCAATCCAGACATGGATGGTGTCTGGCAAGGTGATCCCGACACGACCCGAAATTTTCATTTTCAGCACTACACCGGCGGGGGGGCCGTTCTATTGTCGAGCAATGACGGACTAACCTGCGAAATATTTTATGATCCGGCACCCACGTCCAGTCTATTTCTGGGTCAGTCCATCGATCCCAAAACCAAGGTTTCGGCTGAGTTTGATTTTGCAAGCACGGCCACGGGAGTGGTGATTCGCACACCTGCCACCGGGTTAAGCCAGACCTGGGACGTGACCCGGTTCAGCACGGCTAACTAACACATTAAACAGCAATCAGATTGCAGTCTAACTTAAACTTAAGGAGATAATCACATGAATCGTCTGAAAACAGTAATTATTCTAGCCAGTTTTCTGGCTGCTTTATGGGTTGTTCCGGCTCAAGCCCAGACTGGCTGGACCACCATGCCCAGCCCTACATCCAAAATTCTTCGAAGCGTTTGGGGGAGTTCAGGAACGGATGTCTTCGCCGTCGGAGACGACGGGGTGATTTTGCACTATGATGGGACTGGTTGGGGTATATCATCCCGAATTCTATATCAATTCGGAGGAGTCTGGGGTACGTCCGGCACAAATGTCTTGACTGCGGGGACCATGTTGTCATCTTCCGGCGTGGTCCAGCGTTATGACGGCTCCACCTGGTCTACGATGACCAGTTGGGGATATCCTCTAAGCAGCATTTGGGGCAGTTCGGGAACGGATATCTTTGCCGTTGGATTCAACACTCTCCTACATTATAACGGATCGGGTTGGACCAATATGTACGACAGCAGCCAATCGAATGACTACTTCCTCAGCGTTTGGGGCAATTCCGGCACGGATGTCTTTGCCGCAGGGGCTCGCTCTATCCAACACTACAATGGTACCGCTTGGACGGCCATGTCCATCACCACTTCAAATACTCTCCGTGGCCTTTGGGGTAGTTCCGGGACTAATGTCTTTGCCGTAGGGGATATTGGCACGGTTCTGCGCTATGACGGCACTAACTGGTCGGCACTTCCCGGAAACGACGGCATCTGGCGCAGCGGCAACGGACCGATCGTCTATTATCAGACATATACCAACAACAGCGCCATGTGTATCGTTTCGTCCGACGGAAAGAATATTATCGCCGCGTATGCGACTAAAGTTGAAAACGGTATTTTTGACGGGGTAGATATCGGTAACGGAGGTAAGAAATACCGCGTCAAGATTGGGTTCACCTCCCCTTCTCAGGCCACTTACACCTTAACCGACCTGACGACCGGAATAGCTCAATCCTACTCTCTAACCAGGGATCCGGCGGAGATATCTCAAGCCCTGGCGGATGAGGACGGTATTTGGAGAAGTTCTCCCGATGACGGTCAAAGATTCTACGTGCAGTTTTACAAAAACGGAGGCGGTCTGCTACTTCGCAGCAACGACGCCTTAACGGGTGAGGTCTTCTGGGATCCCGCTCCGACCGCCACCAAGTTCCAAGGACAGGATATCTACTCGCCACATCAAGCCTCGGTTGTGTTTACCATGGCTTACGGCATCACTGGCCAGGTAACCAGAACTCCGGTATCTGGAACGAGTCAAGCCTGGACGGCGACCAGTTTCAGCCGGGCCATTCCAGGTCTGACGGCGAGTAGCCTCACAGGGATTTGGGGGAGTTCCAGCACTGACATCTTTGCCGTGGGCACCAGCGGCACAATCTTGCATTATGACGGCAAACTATGGACCGCCATGTCGAGCAATGCGACCAAAACACTCAGCGCCGTTTGGGGTAGTTCAAGCTCCGATGTCTTTGCCGTGGGGGAAGACGGAACTATCATGCATTATACATCGAAGTAACCAGGAACAAAAACAGAACTCACCGCCGGGTAACCGGAGAAAAAACGCATCGAACGAGAATAACTTACGAAATAACTGATCTACAAACACCAAAGGGGCCAATTTTGACCCCTCTGGTGTGTTCATTCAATTCCGAGCTGGATTATTCCAAATATCTTACCAGCCGCGGACCAGATAATCGTGGATGGAGTTAGCGGCCAAACGGCCGGCGCCCATGGCCAGGATGACTGTGGCGGAACCGGACACGTTGTCGCCACCGGCACAACCACCCTTCAAAG
>JADFXK010000260.1 GCA_015233625.1 Deltaproteobacteria bacterium
CGGCCGCCGGGCACCTCACCGTGGATGAGCTGTTCCAGATCGTCACCCAGGACCATCCCGGGATAGGATACGCCACAGTGCACCGGAACTTGAACTTAATCCGGGACTGCGGCCTGGCTGACGAAATAAAAATCGGCAATGAAAAAACCAGATTTGAGCCGACCTGCGGGCGGACCCATCATGATCATCTCATCTGTCTGAAATGCAAGTGTTTTATCGAGGTGAACAACAAACAAATTGAACAGCTTCAGGACCGGTTGGCCGAGGCGAACGATTTTCTGTCTCTCCGGCACAAACTGGAAATATACGGTCTGTGCAAGAATTGCCGATGATATTTTTTTAAAAACTTTTTTTAATGATAATGAATGTCATTATAAGCAATCTCTGGCCCCAAAAGCCGGGGAACACGATTTAAAAGATTTTGCGGAAGGGCCGGATAGCCGGGCGATGAACCACCGAATTCAATCCCGTTCTGCCTGAAAATCTCAAAAGTGCGTCTGTGACCTGGGTAATGCGGCATCTTAATGATAATGAATATCATTACAAACAATCCACGACCCAATATTCCATCCTGAGAGATTTTACCACCGCTCATTTATATTCCGTCACTTAGGGGTGCCTGTTCAATGTTTTCATATCTAACCTATCGATTTAATGTGCCATCTTAATGATAATGAATGTCAATTTCGACTAAACATCGGCCCGCACCGGAAAGGATCCCCGCAACCCCGGAAAAGGCGCTCCAAAAAAGGGAACTAATAATGCTTAAACAAACCTGTCTGACCTTCTTCGCCTGCTTGATCATGACTGGAACCGCATTCGCCGCCCATCCCCTGATTACGGACGACGCCGGCACCCAGGGTAAAGGGAAATGGCAACTGGAATTGAACGCCCAGTATGGCCGTGATGATAACAAGGGAATAGTCCAACATACCACCCCGTCAGTGTGCGCCCTGACTTACGGGCTGACTGATCCCATCGACATCGCCCTGGGAGTTCCTTATATCTATACGGATACAGATAATTCTAAGACCTCCTCCTCGAATAAGGGCTTCGGCGATCTGTGCTTGTCGGTGAAATGGCGGTTCTTCGAGCAAGACGGCTGGAGTTTGGCCGTAAGACCCGGTCTGACTTTTCCCATCGGCGACGAAGATCACGGACTGGGCAACGGCCGGGTCACCGAAAGTCTCTTCTTCATCACCACCAAAGAGCTAAAGCCCTGGGCCTTCCACGCCAATCTGGGCTACATCAGAAACGACAATTCCCTGGACCAGCGGACCGACCTCTATCATGTCTCCGTGGCGGCCCAGGTGGAGGTGGTCAAGGACCTGAAGCTGGTGGCCAATACCGGCATCCAGCAGAACACCGACAAGCATTCCAACACCGATCCCGCCTTTCTGCTCGGAGGCGTAATCTATTCCATCTATGAAAATTTCGACGTCGACCTGGGCTATAAATACGGCCTGACCACCCCGGAAGTCGACCATACCATCCTGGCCGGGCTAACGTTACGGTTTTAGTTCGGGTTGCGAGTTGCGAGTTGCGGGTTGCATGTTGTGGGTTGCATGTTCCATGTTGCGGGTTGAAAACAATCACTAACCGAAAACCCGATGTCATGATGTAGCAATTTATATCTACATCGTCGACGAAACGCCACCCTGGGTGGACCCAACAAACGGGAGGATACCCCCGCAACACGTAACACGCAACTCGCAAC
The DNA here is from genome assembly GCA_015233625.1 of Deltaproteobacteria bacterium. Classification (GTDB taxonomy): domain Bacteria; phylum Desulfobacterota; class JADFXK01; order JADFXK01; family JADFXK01; genus JADFXK01. Next base: position 1,718 of record JADFXK010000260.1, read on the forward strand.
TCGTAACACGCAACACGTAACTCGCAACCCTTTAAGAAGGAGTCACCATATGTCCCCACTAGGACTTTTATCACCGGGCGAAAAAGCGGAGATCATGGCTATCAACACCAAAAAAGGCTGTGGCCTCGGAATAAATAAAGATCAGTGCGGCCACATTGAGGATATCGGCCTGCGGGTCGGCAAAACGGTCGAGATGTTGAACAATGGCGGAGGTGGACCGATCCTGCTCCGGGTTGATGAATCCAGGATCGCCCTGGCCCGGGGCATGGCCATGCGGATCATGGTCGAGCGGGAGGTGTTATGAATCTATCGGGATTAAGGCCTGGAGAACGCGGAAAAATAACCAGAATCGGAGCCGTGGGTCCAATCAGGAGAAGGCTGATGGACATGGGGGTCCTGGTCGGCGTCCAGGTCCGGGTGGAGAAGGTCGCCCCCCTCGGTGACCCCATCGAAATAACCATTAAAAGCTACAAACTTTCCCTCCGGAAAAAAGAGGCGGAGGAGATCACGGTGGAGGCAGTGCAATGAGTTTAAACCCGGCCCAGAAGTATCCGGACACCATCCCGGCCATAGATACCGGCAAAGTCATGGGGCTGAAGCGGCCCCTGACCCTGGCCGTGGCCGGAAATCCCAATGCCGGCAAATCGACCCTGATCAATGCCCTGGCCGGGACCAGACTCCAGGTGGGCAACTGGCCGGGTGTCACGGTAGAGAAAAAGTCCGCCTCCTTCGAGGCCAACGGCCGGAAAATACACCTGATCGATCTGCCCGGAACCTACAGCCTCAGCCCCTACACCCAGGAGGAGATTGTGGCCCGGGATTATCTGGTGCAGGAAAAACCGGATGTCATCATCGACGTGGTGGACGTGACCAACCTGGAACGGAATCTCTATTTAACCATCCAGTTGCTCGAACTGGGCCTCCCCCTGGTCATGGCCCTGAACGTCTATGACGAGGCCCTGCAAAAAGGATACGTGGTTGATATCAAGGGCATGGAAAAAATGCTGGGGATCCGGGTGATTCCCACCGTGGCCACCAAGAAGACCGGGTTAGACGAGCTGCTGGCTGCGGTAACGGAATTGGCCGACCACCCGTTGCCCCGTTCACTCAAGATTTTGCGATACGACCAGGACATCGAATCCGCCGCGGCCGTCGTAGCCGGCCACATCCAGGCCGATCATCCCCAATTGGCCGAGAAATACCCGGTCCGCTGGCTGTCCTTTAAGTTTATGGAAGGCGATGAACAAATCATCGAGGAAACCGGTCTGACCCCGGACGACGCCGCGGTCACCCAGGCCGTCGATCACTTAATCAAAGCCCACGATTCCGATATAGAATCCATTATGGCCGACGCCCGATACTCTTTGGCCGCCGGACTGACCCAGGAAGTCCTCAAGAAGCCGGAATTACGGAAGATCGAGCTGACGGAGAAGATCGACCGGATCGTGCTCAACCGGTGGCTGGGCATCCCCATCTTTCTGGGGGCCATGTGGCTGATGTTCAAGCTGACCTTCGATGTGTCCAAGCCCCTGGCCGACTGGCTCACTGCCGTGACCACCGGGCCGGGTAAGCGCTGGGCTGCGGCTCTGATCGCTCTGCTGCACGGGCCGGACTGGACGGCCTCCCTGGTGACCGACGGGATCATGGCCGGGGTCGGCTCGGTCCTGGTCTTTGTTCCGGTCATCTTCGCCATGATGTTCTTCATCACCTTTCTGGAAGGCAGCGGGTACATGGCCAGGGCGGCCTTTGTCATGGACCGGGCCATGCACTCCATCGGGTTGCACGGGAAATCCTTCATCCCCATGCTGCTCGGGTTCGGGTGCAACGTTCCGGCCATTTACGCCACCCGGACCCTGGAGAACACCCGGGATAAAGCCCTGACCGCCCTGCTCGTCCCCCTGATGTCCTGCGGGGCCAGGCTCCCGGTCTATATTGTGTTTATCGGGGCCTTCTTTGCCGCCCACGCCGGAACGGTGCTCTGGTCGGTATACGTATTCGGGATCGGGCTGGCCATCTTGATGGGCCTGATTTTCAAGCGGACTCTATTTCGGGGTGAAGCGCCCATGTTCATCATGGAGCTGCCGCCGTACCGGATGCCGTCATTTAGAAGCCTGATGATCCATACCTGGGAGAAGGGCAAGCACTTTCTGATCAAGGCCGGCACCTATATCCTGGCCGTGTCGGTCCTGGTCTGGTTTCTGCTCAATCTGCCCTGGGGTGTGACCCAGAAGCAGGACTCGTACCTGGGCCGGCTGGGACAGGCTGTGGCCCCCATATTTAAGCCCCTGGGGTTTGGGACCTGGGAGGCCTCCTCAGCCCTGATTTCGGGCCTGGTGGCCAAGGAGATCGTGGTCGGGACCATGGGCGAGATTTACGTTAAGAGGGCGGAAGAGGAAAAGAAGGCGGCCCCGCCGACCTTAACCGAGGACCTTAAAGAGATCGGAACTTCCCTGGTCATGGCTCTGCGGAATTCGGCGACGAATGTCTTTTCCTCCTTTGCCCCGTCGAGTCTGTCCACGGCCGAGGATGAATCCAGGGCTGGCCTGAAGACGGCCATTCAGCATACCTTCACCCCTTTGAGCGCCTATGCCTTTATCCTGTTTGTCCTGCTCTATATGCCGTGCGCGGTGGTGGCCATCGCCATGCGGCAGGAGTTCGGCACCTGGAAATGGTTCGGGATCGCCTTTGGCTACCAGATGGTCCTGGCCTGGACCGTAGCCTTCGTGGTCTATCAGGGCGGGCGGTTGGTGGGGCTGGGGTAAACTTGTTGCGGGGTGCTGGTTGCTTGTTGCTGGTTGCTTGTTGCTTGTTGCGGGTTAACGGATTGAACCGGGCCTCGGACGAATTTCTATAAAATAGACCATTCCGCATAAGCCCCAACGGGGCGCACTAGGTTAGACCGGGGCAACGCCCTGGGAAATCAGCAGGCTGGATAACCGGTCGGTCAGATAGTCGGCCAGATGGCCGGTCAGAAGGATGGATAGGTAGATGCTCAACAGAATGGATAGCCGGTCGCACCGGTGGCTGGACAGCAGGATGGGTGCCAGGATGCCCTGGTGGATGGCCGGGAAGGTGATCAGCAGGTCGGTCAGAAGGATGGATAGCCGGTCGGTCAGGTGGTCGGCCTGGTGGTTCGATAGCAGGACGGGTACCTGGATAAATAGCTGGATGCTCAGCCGGCCGGGTAGCCGGATGCCCTGGTGGATGGCCGGGAAGACGTCAATGATGACGGTTCAACATGTAATCACGGAGGCAAAAAAAATGAACTTGACGGATGTAGTCTGGATGGGGGCGATCATCTCCGGAGCCTTATATCTCCTGTACCGGTCCTTGTGGAAAAAACAAGGCTGTTGCTCCGGATGCAGCTCAACGACGTGCCAGGCGGGTAAAAAAATCAGCAAGGATTGTTAAAGCCCAACAGGCTTTAGGGACGGCACCTGTGGTGATCTGATGCGGCCCTGTCATAGGGTGCGAAAAAAATCTTCACGGACAAGGCGACGGGGGCAAACGTCAACCGGCCTCAACTGGCAAAGTGCCTCAAGGCCCTAAACGAAGGGGATACGCTCACGGTCTGGAAGCTCGACCGGCTTGGCGGTCGCGGCGTGACCTTATTGGCCTTCTGGATGATATGAAAGTGCGGGGCGTGGTTCCGGTCGCTGACGGAAGCAATCGACACCACGACGCCCACAGGCCGCGCCATGTGGCAAATGGTCGGCATCCTCGCAGAGCTTGAACGGTCATTGATACAGGAGCGGACAAAGGCCGGTCGCGCGGCCGCCGTCGCCCGTGGCGTCAAGATGGGCCGAAAGCCCAAACTGACGCCGCAACAGGTCGCCCACGCGCGGAAGCTGATAGGGCAGAGGGAGCGCCATGACCACGTGGCGCAATCGCTCAACGTGTCTCGTCAGACGCTTTACAGGGCGTTAGCACCCCGCGCCTGACGGATTCTATGCGCATCTGTCGTTCATGCTAATCGACCGGCTTGCCGTCAGGATGCGCCGTTCCATGAAAGGAAAGCCGGTTGAAGCTCCCACGGCAATGAAAGCACGGCGCAGAGGAGGGCTGAATCTCATTAAAGCGGTAACAAGCCATTGGCCTGTGCGCTTATGAGATAAGCCAACCAATGGGCTTATACGACCGAGGCTTAAGTTTCAAAGTAAACAAGTTTGTCATAGGAATCCATAAGATTGACGAACTTACCCCGGTCAGACTGTTCGACAAGTTGTTTCATCTTAGATTTAGTGGGAGAATTGATATTCTGGGAATTCGGCATAGGCCAATCAAAGGAATATAATTCAACATTCCACCTTGGATATTTATTTGTTTTTAACACTTCGTGGATGACTTCATAGAAACTTGTATTGAATTCATTTTTACGGCCATCACCACTTGCTAGAATAAGTATAGTAGGATCATCGCGATACTGTGCTAGGGTTTGCCACATATGACCGATAATAGCATGGTCGA
>JADFXK010000261.1:0-5373 GCA_015233625.1 Deltaproteobacteria bacterium
GTCGATGGTCCTTTAAAATAGGTTGATGATTGACCTTAAGAACTTGGCATTTTTTCTCAATGATATTGGATTGTTGTCCTATTCAACATAACGTCCGTTTAAGTTACGCTGCACTGCGTCATAAAATCATTTAAGTAGTCTGTATCATTGATGTTTATTTATGACGCACCCCCCCCCGGCACCCTCTTGGGTCCTACCCGAACCCGGAACACCCCCCGGCCTGGTCGGCCTATAGCTATAGATTTTTGCAAACAAAAGACGCTTACTTCCGTATTTCCAATTTTTTGGGTCCCTCCCCGGTCCGATAGGCATGGCCCACCGGGTACCGGCCTTGGGACCATCCGAGTAAAAAATAGGTGCCCGCCCCCCGGTCAACCGGGGTCAACCGGGGTTGCTGCTTAGAGTTCGTACATTTCCCAATCAGAAAGATATGATCCAAGCCGACCTTCAGCGATCTGGAAAATTACGCAACGGGTAGCCAGGCTTAAATCGGGATTTGTGACATCCTCAAATATGTCTTGGATTGACCGTAAAGCATTACGTTCCAACGTAGTAAGCCAACTTGGGAAACAAGTCATTAACACGTCAACCGCTTTGAGCCAAAAAGTACGGTAGTTGGGTGCCGGGCCTGACCGATAAACATGTCGGGCTATGACAGCGTTTTCTAATGCAAGAACCTCATTTTCGACTTTTCTGTCCTCCGGCCCTACAAATCTGCCGAATCTGTTCATTCTACGTTCTTCCTTTGCATCCAACTCTGTTTCGTCACTCATGATTTCGCCTTCCTTGGCAAATGGTTATTGATCTATCGTTCGTTCCAGGCCATACCACCACGGCCTGGCCATCATCCACACGCTGCCCTGAGTTTCGCTTTGTCCAAGTGTTTGTCAGCCCATCCGTCGATCTGCTCTATCCGGTTTCTGACATCCTCCGGTGTCTCGGGCTGTTTCCATAATTGATAGAGTTTGGCGTAGACCGCGGGCGTCAACCTGGTGAACCGCCGACCGTTTTTTATGATCGCTTCGCCCAGCCTAAATGAATCCGCCGGGAAATGGCGGCCGGTCTTCAAGTCGACGTACAAAACGGCCTCGACAGGCTCCGGCGCTACGGGTCCAGGCTCCGGCATCAAAATGACCGGCTCCGCTGTTCGTGTAAGCGGATTTTGATTCCTTTCTTTATCCGCCAATTTCAGCCCGGCTTTGACCCACAGCCGCAGATCCCCGCCTGATTGATAATATTCAGTCGGATCTTTGTAACGTTGGCCATCAGCCCGTTTCGGCAACACAAGGCGGTAAGCATTGGACAACTTGCCCAACCAACCGCTCCATGCCGCTTTGCTGCCTGCGTCGTCGCCGTCCAGGGCGTTCAAGACCACCGGACTCTGCTTAATAAAGGAAAAGGACTCTTCATCCGGCCGATTGCTTGCGCTCCCCAAACTGACCACGTTGGTCATGTCACCGGCGATCTGGCTCAAGAGAATTGCGTCGAATTCACCTTCAACGATGATCACCGGCAATTTCGGATTGTCTCCAATGACCATGCACCCGACCGCCCCCGGCACAATGATTGACTGGTATTTGCCGTATTTGGCCAGGCCTGGTCCGGCCAGCCGCCGAATTTTGAAACCGATAATCACGGCCTGGCCGTCTATTCGCCGGACATTCGGAATCAGGATTGACGGACCTGGTACGCAAAGCTTCTTGTCCTGATCACCGTCAAGTCCGATGTCACAGCGCCGGATAAACTCATTGTAAAAGGAGCATCCCAACCCGAATCGCTCTGCACCCTCTCGGCTGATCCCCCGGTCAGCCAAATACCGTCGGTATGGTTCAGCCGTTTGAACTAACAGGGTCTCAGCCGCTCGGCGTTGTAGATCCGCCGCCCACGTCAACCAGGCATCAGGTGGCTTGGTCATCTTCTCGAATTCCGGAATTCCGGATTGCCCGTGATTCTCCGCATTGCCGGATTGGCGCCGGTGGGCCGGGTAACTACTGCTGGATAAAGAAGGAATATCCTGTAAATCGAATGAGTTGGTTATCCAGGACACGGCATCCTTGAAGTCACAGCCGTGAGATAGCATCACCAGTTTGATTCCATCGCCTCCTATCCCACAGCTAAAGCAATGAAATAGGCCATTTTGTGTGTCCACATGGAAGCAGTTATGGTCTTTACTGTCATGTCCGGTCGGACAATCGCCGTGTAGTGGAATCATCAATTTTCGAGCTATAGCTTCAATTTTTATGCTCTTTTTTAGAGTTATGGTGTCGATCATTTTGGCTTGCTTGTCCTATCTTAGTCCGGCCCCAAAGGGTGTTGGGTCAAAGCCTTCAAGCTAATGCGGAAGGCTTTTAACCCCCTTTAGGGGGGAAGGATTCTGGATTACTTCATGTTATAATTTCAGTATGTTACAATCAAGAATTGGTCTAATCCAGATTCTGCATTAGAATTTTGCTTTTCTTCCTATCAAATCAGATAGATACTAATGCGGAATCATCAGAATTCTGCATTAATCCGGAATTCCGGATTCCGCATTAGACACCCCTGACCTGTCCGGAATTCCGGATTAGATTCCTTCGTCGGGGTCAGTTTCTCCTTTATTCAGATTTTCGTCCGGCCATGAACAAGGCCTTTCGGCCTGTGCCTCACCCGGCAACACAATGTCAGGCCGAATTCGGATAACGACTCTTTTAGTCCCTTTGCCCGGAACCTCACATCGAATCAAAGAACCTGCTTTGACCCCAGATTCAATGGCATCATGGATTTTTTTGTTCTTCCAACTGGTTGGATATTTTTCGGCCATAGCGTCTCTGATATGACCACACTTGTTTTCTTTAAATAACTGTGTCTGCGTGTACTCTTCAGACTCGTTTTTTAGTATCTCAGCCAATTCATTGCCCAATTTCCAGTAAAGATCCGTTTTGAGATTTGTCGGCTCAAAGCCGCCATTCTCTAAACGCCGAAAAAATTGATCTTGTCTTTTCGAGTTGTTGGATTTATAGATGTTAAAAAACACATATTCCTTAGCACTTAAGCCATATGATGATGCGTCGGAATCACTCATTTGGGCCATTCCAGCCACCCACCGGCAACCGTCCTCGATGGCGCTTCCGCCCCTGGATTGGCCCTGGCTGGCGTCTGTACGCATGGCTTTGCTCGTATGATGGGTAAAAATGATTGAGGTGTTATGTTTTTTTGCTAATCTTTCCAAGCATCTGACAAACTCGGTATTGGCATCGTTGTCGTTTTCTTTCCCCCCGGCCAACCTGCTTTTCGGATCTGCTAAAATGAGATCAATATCTGGGATGTTTTCAAGCGATTGGTCTAACCAATCGTAATATTTTGATGTGATCAGATTATTTTTCCCGTCATATTCGAGTAGTGGACCTATCTCACCGGCAACTGATACACCCAAGAGATTAGGTGGAAATTGTCCGTTTGTTAGTGACCATGCTCTTTCGGCAATAATGGATCTCGAATCCTCAGCCGCCAAGTAAAGAACGGTCATCGGCCTGGGAGGTTTGAACAGTCCGAATGGCTCGCCTTTGGCCGCGGCTAATGCCAGTTGCAAAAGGAGGTAGCTTTTTCCTAACCCTCCGGGCGAACAAATCATTCCGACCTCACCTTTTCTAAAAACCTGGTCGAACAACCAATCTGGCGGTGGCGGTGGCGATGTCAGCCACGAAGCGAAGCTGACATTTTCGTATGTTAGCAACGGTATTGGGTGTTTTGGCTCCTCCCCTTTTCCTTTATTTGGTTGATATTTCTCACGCTCTTCCCGCTCCCCGGCTTCCAGATCGGCCATGAGCCGGGCCTCTTCGTCGTCCATCGGGTCCTGGCCTGACTCCTGGGGTAGTTCGGGCTGCGTCCGTTGAAGTTTCTCCTGATTAAAATCGAATACTGAACTATTCGGCATCGGCTCCCACCTCCGGCCGCACGGGAACTTCGGAGGATGGGCGCTGTGCCGGTGATCCGGCTAAGAAACTGTCCAGATCGTCTGTGTGGTAAAGACATTTTCGGCCGATTTGGCGGAATTGAGGGAAAGTAGGGTTTTCTCGACGGCGGCGAACCAGCCCAGATGGAGTGTAAATCTGTCCGAGATAAATAGATGCTTCTTGGGTGTTCAGAAGATTTTTGACGGTCGCACTGACTGTAATCGTTTGTGGGTTTTTTTCTGACATGAGTGTTCCTTTCCTTTTGAATTTTGTTTAGTAAATTCGCCGGATTGGCAACACTTGAACGGATAATGAAAAATGAGGTAGGCGACTAAAATAGTCAATATGATATTGACATTTCTAATCGTTTTTGGTATAATCCAAAGAAAGTAGCCCTTAACTTTTGCGAAGAGGAAAAGGATACAGTCTTGTGACAACCTCTTTTTCCATTAACCGCTGGTGTTGCAAGCACCGGCGGTTTTTTAATTACTGATTCTGAAATATTTTCCTTATATATACAATATATCATACGGTTGCAGTGTTTGTCAACGCAATTTTTAACATCTTTCACCAGCGTTATGTTTGATATACCGTTTGAGCCACAATATATTGCATGAAAAAAATTTCCCCCTCCGTTTTTGACCGCTCCGGCATCTTCCAACCTTATCATTTCGTCCAGCGTCCATCTGTCCGTGGTGGGCGAAGATCCCTGACCCAAGCGTACCGGATAGAGTAGGATCGCCCCCGCATAAAATCGAGAAGTCGGACGTCGGTAATTTTCCACAGGCGAAGCAATTCCAGTCCGAGAAAAAAATCCATAATCTCTCCATTGATGGTCTACGCCGCCGCTTCTTTCAATTGTTTTTTCAATCCATTGACCAAGTACCCGACCGGGTTCGCCACCTCATTTAGACCCTTCTTGAATAAACTTTCTATCACCGGCAAGATCAAGTGAATCTGATCCATTTTGCCCACGACCCATGATCTTGGTTTGGGCGGTAACTGGGCTATCAAGTTTTCAGCTTTCTCAGCCGCTTTATCCGCCGGTGACGGGCCGAATTCTTTTGGCCAGGGAAGATTATGGGCAGTGGCGAACTTTGCCCGGTAGTCGGGCCGGTCAACTCCCTGGTAGTCATTGGTGACCTTTGAAGCGCATTCTCCGCATAGAGGCATCAAATTCCCGATGTCATCTCGGCCGCGGGCGTAGACCACCATGACCTTATTCAATTCTTTATCTTTGGTGCCGCATCGAAGGCAGGTGTGGTTTGACCAGGCTTTGATGTCTTCAAATGTTTTTAGAGAAAGGTTTAAAGAAACGGACGACACTGGCGTAGCCGACGTGGGTGGCGCTGGTTTCGACTCGGGATGGATGTCTGTTTGTTTTTTTTCTTAATGACTGTTTGCTTTTCTGTGTGTAACTGGCGCACCTCTAAACGGCATT
>JADFXK010000261.1:5508-6144 GCA_015233625.1 Deltaproteobacteria bacterium
TGCCTTGCTATTACTGGTTTTTCATGGCTACAGGGCTTGTTTTGGGGTTCCAGAACCGGGTGGTATTCAAGCCCGTTAAGAAAGCCACGACTTTTGACCACGATCAATCCGGCTTCCCGTAGCTCTTTGATCGCCCTCTTTACCTGGCCAAGAGATAATCCGCACCATCTCGCCAGCGTTGATTGACGTGGCCAACAATAACCACGGGCATGACTCCGAAAGCGGATCGCCGCAAGGACTACTCGGGCCGGTAAAGTCAGATCGGTATTTTGAATAGCGTTCCAGAAATTGGTGTCGATTGCGGATGTTGACATGGGGCCTCCAGGTTTTATGGCCCTGGAAAGCTTTTCGGCTGAATTTTAGCAGGCAGGAAAGCAAAGGTTATTGACATGCCCGTGTAGGCAAGATATAATCTTTCTTGTTCCAGTGGGTAACTGAACAAAGCTTTCCGTGGCTGCCGCTCAACCATTGCTTTCCAGGGCCGGGTTGATCGACGGCCACAGCTTTTTTAGGGCTATGGCCGTGGGTTTCTTTCATGCCGGGATAATAGCGTCTTCCTTCTGAATCATCAAGCACAGGATGTAAGAAAAATGGCCCCGCCAAATTAACCGGCCGGGCCTTCTTATTTATGCCGCC
>JADFXK010000262.1 GCA_015233625.1 Deltaproteobacteria bacterium
TTCCGATCTTACGCCGTCATTAACTACCCTAAATTGGCTGAGGAAATATGAGCCTGATTAAACCAAACGAGATAACGGAAGCCAACCAAATTGGCTCAGACGGCCGCGGCGGATGGTTCGTTCCCGACCGACCGGTGGTACCATTTATTGAAGGAGATGGGACTGGCCCCGACATCTGGCGGGCGACCAGGATGGCCCTGGACGCGGCCGTAAAAGCGGCCTACGGGTCAAGTAAGGAGATCCTCTGGCTGGAGATTTTGGCCGGTGAGAAAGCTTATGCCGCGACCGGATCCTATCTTCCGGAAGAGACACTCAACTCCATAATCCAGTACAAGGTGGCGATGAAGGGTCCTTTAACAACGCCGGTCGGCGGTGGCTTTCGCAGCATTAATGTGACCTTGAGGCAGCGTCTGGACCTTTACGCCTGTATCCGACCGGTTAAATTTTTTCCCCAACTGCCCAGCCCGCTGAAGCATCCTGAGAAGATAGACATGGTCGTTTTTCGGGAAAACACTGAGGATGTTTACGCCGGCATAGAATGGCCGGCCGGGACCGATGAAGCCGCCAAAGTGATCGAGTTTCTGAATGATCAAATGGGTTGCCGGATCAGGCCAGACTCAGCCATCGGCGTTAAGCCCATGAGTTCATTTGCCTCCCGGCGGCTGATCAAAATGGCCATCACCTACGCCCTGAAAACCGGCCGACCCAGTGTCACCATGATGCACAAGGGCAACATTATGAAATACACCGAAGGCGCTTTTCGGGAATGCGGCTATCAATTGGCCAAAGAAGAGTTTGGGGAGACCGTTTTGATTGAAGACGAGGCGGGCCGGCTTTCGGAAAAGGGATCAACGGGCAAGGTGGTGCTCAAAGACCGGATTGCGGATATGCTTTTTCAACAAGTTCTGCTGCGCCCGGAAGAATTCAGCGTCATCGCCACCCCCAATTTGAATGGTGATTATATTTCAGATGCCCTGGCGGCTCAAATCGGCGGCCTGGGTATGGCCCCCGGGGCCAATGTGGGTGATGAGGCGGCGGTGTTTGAAGCCACCCACGGGTCCGCACCGAAGTATGCCAACCAGGACAAGGTCAACCCCTGTTCGTTGATCCTATCCGGGGGGATGATGTTGGAACACCTGGGGTGGACGAAGGCGGCGGAGGCACTGCAGAGGGCGGTGGAAGAAACGATTGCGGCCAAACAAATGACCTATGACCTGGCCCGGCAAACAGAAGGCGCGACTTTGTTGTCTTGCTCCGGATTTGGGGCGGCGATCGTCCAAAGGCTGGCTTAGAAGATAGGCCGATTCGCGGCCGGGCTGGATTCCGGCCGTGAATATTGAACGATCAATTTTGTTCCTTGGCGACTCCACTTGGGGTCTGGACCGGCGTTTGGCCCGAGACTCCAGATTACCCTAGGTTTTTGTCCGCCCTTTTGGCCAGCGCCGGGGAAGCCAGATTGACCCCCACTCGGAGGGCCTTCAGCCCCTGGACTCCAGGTAATTCACCCACGTCCAACACCTCCAGATCATCAAGCAAGAACCCTTCAGTCTGCAGAAAGTCAATGTGACGGCGTATCTCTGAGGCTTCGTCAGGCCGGGAGTAAACGATGGTGATTCTGTCCGGTTGAGTGAGTCGTTCCTCACTGCCCTTGACCATGGCCTTATCAAGGCGGGACCGGACGATCTCATACCTGATGTCATAGGCCCCATCAACGTCGAATCTCTTTTCGTCAAACCGGAAACGGATGGCCAACGGTGAGTTTTCAATCAGAATAAGGTGACAGATTTCCAAAGGGATCACTAACAATGGTCTTAGTTGGGCCGTGTGCCAGGTGATGCCGCAGGCGACATAGAGTTGCCAGAGCCGTAAGTTCTTTAGGAAAATGGGATGGTAACCGCCATGTTCCTGCAAAGATTCACCAATATAGATCAGATAATCCAGCCCATCGGTGCGGCGCCGTTCAAAGTAATGGGGAAAGATGGCCTGGACTTCCGCCTCCTCCACATCCAGGTAAGCCGACAGGCGATCGTTCAGAAGAGATACGCCCGACTCAAACTCTTTGCGCTGCCGGTAAACCGTGCCCATGTTTGGGTCAATGGCTGAATCGTAAGCATCTATGGCCGCGGCTGTGGCCGGGCTGAATTTTCTGAGCAAAGGAAACAGCGGCTCCACTTCCCGCCGAATGAACTTGACCACCGAGACCTCATCTCCCGAACTCAGCCCGATTGATGTCCGATTCAACTGGGCGGTTACCCGGCCGGCCAATTCTCGAAGGATGGGCAAGGACTTGGCTTTATCGGCAGCTTCGAGCACAGTTAGCGAGATATTCATGTGCTCGGCCAAATCCTGCTGGATGGCCAGGTTTCTGGCTCCGGAAGATCCCCGGATATCTGACTGAGCAAAAAGAGGATAAACGTCTTTAAACACTATCGGCTCGAAATCATGACTACGCCCCCGGCGAGAGCACTCCATGTGGTTAAACGCCGCCTTGCGGAAACGCCATTCCACTGTCGGGTGGATGGCCGTGCAATGTTCTTTAATAATAGACTGGAGGTGATTGCTCATCTCATCTAAGGCGCGCTTCAAGGCCGCCGCGAAAATTGGCTGGACCTGTTTCAAAAGCACGGCCGCCAACAGCCCTATATCGTCTGGAAGGGGTGATTTCAGCACCAACGTGCCGATGCAATCGGCCTGGTAAAAGAGCGGAGCCACCGCGATCGACCGGAATCCTGAGTCAACGACACCTTTGTCGGCCGGCGCGCTGGAATTATACTCCAGCAGGTCCGGAACACTAATTATCTCTTTTCGTTGAAGCGCCAACTCAAAAACGCTGCCGCGTAATTGATCGAAACTACCGAATGTTGATTCAGACAGGACGCAGCTCGGGCTTTTCTCACAGCCGACATTTAATAGAATAATGTGGTCGTCCCGAAGGGCGCACAATCCCGCCACCAAAGCGGGCCGGCGAAAAAGAGTCCGGAGATTCTGCTGGACCCGGAGAAAGCCTTCGTGGGCCAGAATAGACTCTTGTTCAATCAGGGCCCGTTCCAACATGGAAATTACTTCCGATTCCGTGACATCAACCAGTTGGGCTACGGTTAAGCCTTGGAACTGAAATTTTTCCGGTGGCAGAATTTTCTTTAAGGCCCTCGGATTAGTCAAGTTCTCCAAGACCGTTTGGAGCTGCTGGGGGGATAGCTCAGAAGGCCCACCCCGGTTGACCACATCTACGAACTGCAAGTTCAAGTTTACCTTATAATATCGGTCCAACCCCGTGTCCAGGTCAGGTATCACCCGGATAACCGGGTAGTCAAAGTTCTGGGTTATGCCGTAGCACTTCTTGAGGACACAGAGATAAGCCCTGATCGCCCGCCCGGTCGTGGCTAATTCCGGGTCCACCGTAAACCGTCCTCGAAGTGAACCGTCCGGGGCCATCATCTGGTCACGGAAAGAGGGAGAGACATGGAATGGTTTCATGGCAAAGGGAACCATCGCCGCGCCCGCGTCCGTCTCCCAAATGGTTGGGGGAAATAGAAAGCTCATCAATACCCTGACGACTTCGCGATGACGCTCCAATATGCTCATATCTTCAATGGGCTCGAGAAGCTCCGGGGTATGAGCCAGCATCTCGTTCAGCGCCGTGATCAAGCTGAATTTCGCCGTGCAGGCATGGGCCAACCGATCATTCAAAAAATCGATAAGTGGCTTAAAACTTAGGATAAACTTGAATGGATAGTCTTCCTCAAATGGTCTCATCCCGATTCTCCCTGAACATCTTTTGCGGGTTGCTGGTTACTTGTTTCTGGATGCTAGTTTGAAGAACACATCTGGGTACTAAGAACAAACCAGTGACCAGAATCGAGTAACGAGTAACCCGCAACCAGAAACCATGTCACCTCTAAAAGGGACAATTATGCTCATTCACAGTATACTATATAACTACTCTGGCCCAAAAATCAATAGACCATCTGGGATCAGTCTGGAATAGTCAATAATAATTAGGACCTGATCCAAACCAGGCCGGATTGCGCCGCGGGAGCAATCCCTACTTCAGGAAACAGCCACATTCTTCGAGGATGAGAAATGAGGTGCGGAAGATAACAAATAATTATTTAGCAGATTCAGGTTGGCCGGGAGAGGGACTCGGTTGGGTTGGCCATGTAATTCCTGTTCCTCTTAGGATACAAATCCAATCAATTTGAAGAAATAAAGCGACAAAGCCGCAATCGCCGCGGCTGCCGGCAGAGTCAGGATCCAGGCGACGACCATGTTCCCGGCCACCCCCCAACGGACGGCGGATAACCGTTTGGAGGCTCCAACCCCCAGCACTGCGGTGGAAATGATGTGAGTGGTGCTGATCGGCGCCCCAAAATGTGACGCGGTGCTGATCACGAGAGAGGCGGCGGACTCTGCGGCAAACCCGTGAACAGGCTCGAGCTTAAATATCTTATGCCCCATTGTCTTGATTATTTTCCACCCGCCGGTGGCCGTGCCCAGGCCCATGGTGACGGCGCAGGTTATTTTGACCCAGAAGGGCACTTCGATGGTTGGAATCTTATTGAAAATGAACAAGGCCAGAGTAATTATGCCCATGGTTTTTTGGGCGTCATTCAAGCCGTGGCTGGTGGCCATGAAGGCCGAGGAAATGATCTGAAGCTTTCGGAAAGCATTATTTACTTTTTTAGGGTGGGTTCTACAAAAGGTCCAGGCCAGAAGCAACATCAGGACATATCCCCCAACAAACCCGGCCAGAGGAGACAAGACCAGGGGAACGATGACCTTTTTAAAGATGGCCAGGTAGTTCAATGTGTTCCAACCACGGTAGGCCACCGCTGCGCCCATCAGTCCCCCGATCAGGGCGTGAGAAGAGGAGGACGGAAGACCAAGATACCAGGTGATAACGTTCCAGGCAATGGCCCCGGCCAGAGCGGCCAGGGTCAGCGAATGGCAACCCGCGATCATTTGGGGATTGACTAACTCGCCCCCGATGGTATGGGCCACCTTGGTCCCAATCAAGGCGCCGATCAAATTTAAGATCGCGGCCATGGTCACCGCGGCCTTGGGAGACATCACTTTGGTTGAAACCACGGTGGCAATGGCATTGGCGCTATCATGGGCGCCATTGGTGAAATCGAAGACCAGAGCCACGAAAACAATCGATAGTAATAACCATAGGCTATCAGGCATTCTTGAGCACAATCCCTTCAATGACGTTGGCCAGGTGCTCGGCGCGGTTTATCGCCTTTTCTATCCGGTCGTAGGTGCGGGTCCATTTCACTATTTCCATCACTGTGGTAAAGCTGTCTACATGGCGTTCATAAATTTCGCCTAAGGCCATGAGAAAGAACATTTCCGTCTGTTAATGCCGAGTTAAACCGCCACGTTCGCTCTCGGAAAGACCTTGGGTTCCTTGGCCTTATGCTTTTTGATCGGGAACCCGGTTTTTGCTTGACACCGACCTCAACTATGGGATATTTGACCTGCGCCTTCAGAAAATAGGCTAAGATCTCATTCCTAATTGTTTTTATTAATGATTATGGTTAGATATATCTACCTCCAATCGTGGGGAGAAAACCGCGTTTCTACCCCGGAGGTAAACTTCCCTTCATGAATGAAGCCCAGGGGAAACGTATGCGCCTAAGTTTATTTCCCAAAACAGTCAAGTTCTTCGAGCTGTTTAAAAAGCAAAACCAGAGAGTGGTGGACGCCGTAAGCCTTCTCGACAATATTTTCTCTAATTTTACAGATGTTAAAGAAAAATGTAAAAAGATTAATGAAATAGAGGCAGAGGGCAACCTCATTTCCCGCGACATCGCCCGGGAGCTGGCTTCTACTTTCATTACGCCCATTGACCGGGAAGATATCCATGAAATCAATATGGCTCAGGAAGACATCCAAAACATCATCAGATCCATCTCGCTCCGAATCAGTTTTTATAGCTTCTCCTATATCCCGGACGCGGCCAGGCACCTGGTCAAATTTCTTAGGTTGATCCTGGAAGAGACCGGTCAGATGCTATCGTGTCTAGCCGCCAAAAAGGATGTCTGTGAACAAATTGAAAAAATTTATAGTTTCAGAAAAGAGACGGAAATGTTCTTTCTCATGG
>JADFXK010000263.1 GCA_015233625.1 Deltaproteobacteria bacterium
AGGCGGCCCACTTGGTGGAACAACTTTTGGAAATAACAGAGATCAGGTCCATGGACCCGAAGGCCCAGGAGCCGATGCTGCAGAAATTCTTGGAACAGAATCCATTTATCCAGTTCATCTACATGACCGACCACAATGGGATGAAAATCACCAAGAACATAACGCAGATATACGACCGGGCTAAATATGAGACGTTCCAGTTGGGTGAGGATCTATCAAATCGGTCCTGGTTCATTGAACCGATGCAAGATGGCCGGATTCATGTCTCAGATTTCTATACTTCCCGCTTCACTAAAGCCCTGTGTATCACCGTTTCAGGTCCGGTCCGAAATACCGAAGACGAAATCGTCGGCGTTCTGGGCGCGGATATTAGATTTGAAGACATTGCCAAGATGGATAATAGCCCTGATATTTAGGTTAGTTGAAATCTTGTTGAAAAATTGTGTTTTCCACTTGACAAATCCGTGAAACCTATATATGTTTTTAGGCTTGTAAGGTAACCGGCATTCTGCCTCAATAAATTAGATTTAACTTTAAGATGCTTAGACAGCTTAAAACTTGGAAAAGGAGGTTCTTACCGTGAGTGAAGTCCTGGCCCCTATGAGTGGAAAAGTGATAGACCTTAAGGTCAAGGTGGGTGATTCCGTTAAAGAAGACGACGAAGTGATCATCATCGAGGCCATGAAAATGGAAATGCCCTTGGCTGCCCCGCAAGACGGTACGGTTAAAGAAGTGAACGTCAAAGTCGGAGATTCCATCGATCCTGATGCCGTATTAATGATTATTGAATAACCCGGTTGGTCGTCAGTCTCCAGGCTCAATCCGCAAGCGCTTTGTTCAACCGGCGCCCAACTTCGTAAACACGAAAGCCTCTAGCTCTAGGGGCTTTTTTTTGAACGCCGGCCCCAAAAGAAGTAATCCATAACCGAAACTTTCCGATAGGAGAAACGCCATGTCGCTACAAGACAAGCTCGATGAACTCATCCGTCGTAACAAAGAAGCGGAACTTGGCGGCGGCCAGGGACGAATCGACAGTCTTCACCAAAAAGGAAAATTAACCGCCCGTGAACGAGTCGAAGCCTTGATGGACAAGGATTCATTTCAAGAAATAGATAAATTTGTGGTTCACCGGTGCTACAATTTTGGGGCAGAGAAGACCAAAATTCCAGGTGATGGCGTGGTTACCGGTTATGGAACCATTAACGGCCGGATGACTTTTGTCTTTTCCCACGATTCCACTGTCTTTGGCGGCTCCTTGAGTGGTCCATTTGGTGAAAAAGTCTGCAAAGTAATGGACTTGGCGGTTAACAACAAATGCCCCATAGTCGGGTTGAATGATTCGGGAGGGGCCCGTATCCAGGAAGGCGTCATCAGTCTGGGCAGTTATGGAGAAATCTTTAAACGGAACGTGATGACCTCGGGAGTCATTCCTCAGATTTCGGTGATCATGGGAGCTTGTGCGGGCGGGGCGGTCTATTCTCCGGCCATTACTGATTTTATCATCATGGTCGATAAGACTTCCCATATGTTCATTACCGGTCCTCAGGTAATTAAGGCGGTTACCTCCGAGGATGTCTCGGCTGAAAAACTGGGCGGGGCCATGACCCACAATGCCATTAGCGGAGTGGCTCATTTCTCGGCCAAGAGCGACCTGGATGCCCTTAAGCTAACCAAGGAACTGCTGGCCTACTTTCCTCAGAACAGTGACGAAAAGCCGGCCGTCATCCCGTGCAGCGACCCGGCTGACCGGATTGACATGAGTCTGCGCGACGTGGTGCCGGACAACGCCAAGAAACCCTACAACATTAAGGACATTATCCGGAAGATAGTTGACCACGGACATTTCTTTGAAGTCCAAAAGAACTATGCCCGGAATATGGTGGTCGGCTTTGCCCGAATGGGCGGGATGTCGGTGGGCTTTGTTTGCAACCAGCCCAATTTTTTGGCCGGATGTATCGACATTAACGCCTCGCTAAAATGTTCCAGGTTTGTCAGGTCTTGCGACTGTTTCAACATCCCTTTAATCACGTTAGTGGACGTGCCGGGATTCCTCCCGGGGGTGTCACAGGAACACGGCGGCATTATTAAACACGGATCTAAGATAATTTACGCCTACGTGGATGCCTCGGTCCCCAAAATCACGGTTATCACCCGCAAGGCTTACGGCGGCGCATATGACGTCATGTCCTCCAAACATCACGGGGGAGACATCAATTATGCCTACCCCACCGCCGAAGTCGCGGTTATGGGCCCGGAGGGGGCGGTCAACATCATTATGCGGAAGGAGTTGAACGCCGTCCCGGAAGAAGAAAGGGAAGCCTTGAGGGAGAAGCTAATCGCCGACTACCGGGCGACTTTCGCCAATCCTTACACGGCGGCCGAATTGGGATATATTGACGAAGTCATTTCTCCCGAATTCACCCGGCCCAAGATTATTGCCGCTTTGCGGATGCTGAAGAACAAAGTGGTTATCACCCATCACCGCAAACACGGGAACATTCCACTCTAAACCGACCTGGCGAAGGACTGGCGGCAGGTGGTTCAGAACTATTTCGTGGCCGGTCCCATTTACGGCGGATCTTCAGAAACGCGAGGGAAATCGATTGATGGCCTTCGCGTTTCTGCTTTCGAGGACCAAAGAAATGCTCGGCGGAGGCAAAACCTGAACTGGCTATTTCTAACTGGTTTTACTTGACAAATTAATTTGGAACAGTTACTATGCACTACTAATTAAATGAAATTTATAACATATTGTTTTCACTTCAAAGAGATACTGCGCATCCGTAGACCCAAACTGTGGCAGAATATTAGGGCATGCAATTCGGGCTGGTCGAGGAACCGAAAATGACTGCTCCACTCACCATCGCTTCGAAAGAACGGTATACGCTATGTTCATGGAAGAAATAGGTAGAATGGTAAATACAGTTCTAACTCAGTTCAACCTTATTCTAATCCGAAAAGGTCCTTGGGATTCTTCGAACGCGATGTCGGCAGAATACAACTCATTCCTTGCCATGAGGCGGCATCGAGATGCATGGATTCTTAAAAACGTTATTTGCAAATATGTTAACGAAACCAATGAAGACAAGACTATTACCGGGGCCACCCTCCAGAAGTACATCACCACTTACAGACCGACGTTTGATTTATTTGACCAATATATCGATGAATACCATAGACGACTTGCGGATATGTCACGGGTGAGTCCGGGAGACCCTAACGTGGCAGCCCACATTCCGGGCTATTTGGTCAAAGCTGATGCCCTCAAACTCTACGAGATGGCTTATTATTGTGAGGGAGACATACTAGAATTAGGATGTTACGCCGGCCTTTCAACATCTATAATGGCCACGGCTTTGAGCGCATCTAAGTCTAAGAATGGCCGGATCATAGGAGTAGAGATTAGCCCGGCCCGGGCCGAGGACACCAAAAGAAACCTGGCTAAGATGAACGTTGCGGGTCGGGCCGAGGTCATTTGTGGGGACGCTCAGGAGGTCTGTGACAATTTGATCGCAGCCAACGCAAAATTTGGATTCATCTTTGTAGATCATAGCCATAGCTACGAGCATACTTATGAAGCGTGTAAAAGGATTCCTGCCTTGCTCGTTCCTGGTGGTTATTGTATGTTTCATGACTTTTCACACGTAGCCAATTTTGTCGCGACTGATCCAGAGTATGGTTTCCATTTTTTCGGCGTGCCTCACGCCGTGTTAGATGCCCTCACCGATGAAGACTTTGAACTTTTAGGAATTTATGGGTTAGCCGCGCTCTACCGCAGGAGGTCTTAGATTTAGCAAAATTATCTGAGGACTATCTGACTGGATAGAGGGCCGGCGATATCCCCGCCTCGATCCAAGTGGAAGAGTCGTACCCCAATAATTTTACACAAATTTATGTCCATGCCTGTTTATGATGTTGAGATTTCGTTCCTTACAAAAAATCGGTTCAATCCTGATGAGAATTAGTCGCCCGCCTCGTTTTATCTTGACTTAAGCGGCAGGAAGGGCTAATTAGGCACATTATGCTTCGTGTTACAAGTCGCGTGTTATGTTTTTCAAAGCGAAATATTTTGCCGTCACTTGCGATTAACTGACCGAACTTACACCGAGTTGTCGAGTGGAATCTCCCAATTTCTTTTGTCGCCATGTTCGTGTAACCGAAGGAATATCAAGTTAAACTCGTAACCCGTAACCCGAAAGACAAGAGTATCTCATGCCTGAAGACAACCAATTGACTGCCCGGCGTAAAGAAAAAGTCGACATCTTGAAAAGCGCGGGGCTAAATTTGTTCCCGAATGATTTCAAACCCCAGCACCGGGCGGCAGATGTCTGCGCCGGTTTCGGGGATAAGACTAGTCAAGAATTAGAAGAATCTTTGTTTCAGGTAAAACTGGCCGGGCGCATTATGTCCCGGCGGGATTTTGGCAAGGCCTCATTCTTTCATATCCAAGACGACACCGGCCAGATCCAGGCCTACATCAAAAAGGCCGACGTTCCGGAGCAGACCTTTGAGCTGTATCGACTACTTGATCTCGGTGACATCGTGGGGTTGGCTGGTCGAGTGTTCAAGACCAAAACCGGTGAACTAACCATCGTCGTCAGCGAATTAAAGCTGTTGGTCAAATCCGTCCTGCCGCTCCCGGAAAAATTTCACGGACTGACCGATAAAGAACTCCGCTACCGCCAACGCTACCTGGATCTGATCGTCAATAAAGAAGTCCGGGACGTCTTTGTCACTCGCAATCGGATCATCGCCGAAGTTCGGAATTTTCTGAACGATCATGGATTCCTGGAAGTTGAAACACCGATGATGCAGCCTATCCCAGGCGGCGCCACGGCCAAGCCTTTCAAAACCTTTCACAATGCCCTGGGCATGGAATTGTTCCTCCGAATCGCTCCGGAGCTTTATCTAAAGCGGCTGGTCGTGGGGGGCTTTCACCGGGTGTACGAACTCAACCGGAACTTCCGAAACGAAGGGTTATCCCTGCAGCACAATCCTGAATTCACTATGTTGGAGTTTTATCAGGCCTTCGCCACTTATGAGGATCTGATGTCCTTCACTGAGGATCTGGTTTGTCGGGTGGCCCAAAAGGTGATCGGCCGCCTGGTAATTACTTATCAGGGCAAGGACGTGGACCTGACCCCGCCGTGGAAAAGAATTCCGCTGGTTGAAGCGGTCCAAACCATTGGTGGGGTTCCCCCAGAGGCCCTCATGGACGTGGCGGCCTTGCGCCGATATGCCCGAGACCAGGCCATGGCCATTAATGAGACCGAAGGGTACGGCAAAACTCTGGCCAAGATATTTGATCTGGCCGTAGAGCCAAGATTGATTAATCCGACATTTATCACCGGGTACCCGACCGAAATTTCTCCTCTGGCCAGGAAAAACGAACAGAATCCTGAGATCACCGACCGGTTCGAGTTGTTTGCAGTGGGCCGGGAAATGGCCAACGGTTTTTCGGAGCTTAATGACCCGGAGGACCAGCGCCGCCGGTTTGAAGGGCAATTAGAGGAATTTAAGGCCGGAGATGAAGAGGCCCATCAAATGGATGAAGACTACATCCGGGCTTTGGAGTACGGGTTGCCGCCGACGGCGGGTGAGGGGATCGGGATCGACCGGTTGGTCATGTTACTGACCGATTCCCCATCTATCCGGGATGTCATCCTATTCCCCCATATGCGGCCTGAAACCAGTTTGGGGCAAAAGTAAGTTGTGTGAGTTGCGGGTTACTGGTTTAAAAAACTGGACATTGATTTGGAATAAGCGATCAGATTGAAACCTGAGGAAATCATTGAGTCGGCATGTCCTGATTCTATCCGAGTTTTTTACTAAATTCCTATAACAAATGTGAAATAGAAATCTTGCCCATGAATTATGAGTCGTTCATTGGTTTACGGTACCTCAAAGCGAGGCGTAAACAAACTTTTATCTCTATAATTACGATTATCTCCATCGCCGGGGTGATGGTTGGGGTCATGGCCTTGATCGTAGTCCTATCGGTCATGAGCGGGTTTGAAAATGATCTGAAGGAAAAGATCATGGGGGTTAATTCCCATGTGGTGGTGCTGAAATATAACGGAGG
>JADFXK010000264.1 GCA_015233625.1 Deltaproteobacteria bacterium
TTGTTTGAAGGCTGGAATTTAGCATCCTATTGCCATAGGTTATCATAATGGTCGATCCCGCCCTGGCCCGAGAGAGACTGATCGCCCGATTACAGGTGATGGCCGGGGCCGCCATGATCAGTTTTTCGGCCGTGTTCGTAAAACTGGCCCACGTCGGGCCGACCACAGCCGGGTTCTACCGCGTCCTTTTTGGCGGGCTGGTTCTGGCCGCCCTGGTCTTAATCAAAGGTGAACCGCTTTGGGCCGGCCGGCGGTTCTTCCTGACCTCAATCCTGTGTGGTCTGATGTTTGCGCTGGACCTGGGCTTCTGGCATCGGAGTATTCACTTCATTGGGCCCGGCCTGGCCACCCTCTTGTCCAATTTCCAGGTTTTTTTTCTGGCCGCTTTCGGTATCTTGGTGTTCAAAGAAAAGATAACCTGGCGGTTAGGGTTGGCCATCCCCCTGTCAATGATTGGTCTCTACCTGGTGGCGGGACTAAACTGGAACCGATTAGGCAAAGATTATCATTGGGGGGTCATATTCTCCTTGATCACGGCAGTATGTTACGCAGTTTACATCCTGGTTCTAAGATGGTCGCGAGCTCATGTCCAGCGTTTGCCGGTAGAGGCCGGCCTGGCCATCATTTCATTCACCACAGCCAGCATTATGGGCCTGTTTTCCGTTCTGACCGGCGAGAGCCTGGCCATTCCCGACGGCCAAAGTTGGGCGGCCTTAATTGGCTACGGGCTTTTTGGCCAGGTCTTCGGCTGGGTGTTTATCTCCAAAGGACTGCCCAGGACGGCCTCCTCCCAAGTCGGACTGTTCTTGCTCATCCAACCTACTCTGGCCTTTATTTGGGACTTGCTGTTCTTTTCCCGGCCGACCACCGCCGTGGAAGCGCTGGGGGCATGCCTGGCCCTGGGCGCGATCTACCTGGGCGTGACGCGATAGCCCAAAACGCGGGATACCTGTCTAAAAGTGCTCGAAATCACTATCCGCAGCATCGGACCTGGGTAATAACACACCCTTTGTCTAATAACGTTCAAAATCATCTTCTCCAGAGTCGGCCATTTGTAAGGCTACCCCTTTTTTTTCATCTTCGGCGGATGATTGCCCGGTCGAGCCGGCTCCTTTCTTAGAAGATTTGTGAGAGAGCATTCCGGCGTGGCTGGTTTTGGTTGAACCTGCCGCAACCATCTGGCGACCAGGCTTTGACCGGCCTCCCGGCGTACCGGAGGTGTACGGCTGCTGCTCCAGCCTGAAGAAGCCTATTATTTCTTTAAGTTGCTCCGATTGAGCGGACAACTGCTCGCTGGCCGAGGCCATTTCCTCGGCGGCGCTGGAGTTTTGCTGAATCACCTGATCAAGTTGTTGCACGGCTTTGGACACCTGAAGAATACCATCGGCCTGCTCAGAACAGGAGGCATTGATCTCTTGAATTAACTCAGAGGTCTTTTGAATGTCGGGGATGATGGTTTCGATCAACTTACCGGCGTGTTCGGCCACTTCCACACTACTGATGGACAGGCTGCTGATTTCCTTAGCCGCATTCTGGCTCCGCTCGGCCAGTTTACGCACTTCCGCCGCAACCACGGCAAACCCCTTACCGTGCTCCCCGGCCCGGGCCGCCTCGATAGCCGCATTAAGGGCCAACATATTGGTTTGACGGGCAATTTCCTCGATGATCCCAATCTTTTCGGCGATACTCTTCATGGCCTTAACCGTCTCCGCCACAGACCGGCCGCCTTCTTGAGTATCATCGGCCACCTTCGCCGCGATGGCCGCAGTTTGCTTAGCGTTATCGGCATTCTGGGCCACAGTGCTGCTCATTTCCTCCATGGAGCTGGAAACTTCTTCTACGCTGGCCGCCTGCTCCGCCGCCCCCTGAGACATTTCGGTGGCCGTGGAACTGACCTCTTGACTGCCCGAAGCCACCTGGTCCGTGACAGTTTGGACATTGACCACCACCTCCGTCAGATCTTTGACCATCTTGTCCAGGGCGATCATCAACTCATCATTCTTAGACCTGATGACAGCCTTGACCATCAGATTGCCTGAGGCGATTTCCTGAGCCAGTTGGGTAACCTCTTTCATCGCGTCAATCAATAGATTCAGGTTGTCCTTTATGATATTGAAGTCGCCTTTGTATTCATCAGTGATCTTGGGCGGGATGTCACCTTTGGATATGTCGTCCACATATTTGGCGGCCATTTTGAGTGGATGGATAACTGCATCCAGAATTTCATTCACGCCGACAACAATCCCCTTAAAATCACGGTGGATCATGTCCGGTTGCCCCCGGGTGGCCAGCCTGCCCTCCGTCGCCGCCTCCTTCAATTGGCCGAATTCGACCAGCAAAGACTGGATGATGCCGTTAACCTTCCGGGAGATAAACAGCCCTATCAACAGCGCCAGGACCATGCCGACAAGCGACAGCGCCAGGGTGACCAGGATCAGCCGATTCGACGTCGACTTGGCCTTGCGGTGAAACTCGTCGGCCTCTTTCATATTGAAGTCTATCAGATCATCGAGCAGTTTTTCCGCCACATGAAAGGCGTCATCGGCCTTCCCCTTGGACAGAACCGCAGCCTCGGCGTATTTCCCGCTCTCCACGGCCTCCAATACCCGGTGGTGCTGCTTTTTCCATTCCTCCCAGGCCGTCTTCAAGCCGGTCCAAACTCTTTCCTCTTCTTTGTCTCGAGGAATCGGCTCATATATCTTCCAGTTTTTGTCGACTTCCTTCCAGGTCTCCTCCAGCCGCTTCAGTTGCTTTTCTTTATCAGCACGGAATTCAGGGTTGATCATCGTGCGCTCTGCCACTCGGACATCCTTCTGGGCCTCGCTGATTTGCCCGAGGGCGAAAGTGCTGGACAAGCTGTTTGTCGCTATTTCTTCTAAGTTGTCATTAACTTTAACTACGGCCCGCCACCCTAACCCGCCGACCAGTAGCAACAAGACGGCAATCAGGACAAAACCACCAGTTACCATGGTCTTAATTCTCATGTTTTCCATAAGGGGCCCTCCGTTCAAGATAATTTCTCTGTCCTCGACTCGTTGCATGGCCGCGGCCGGCAGCACGTGCTACCGGGTCGTCATAGATACTCCAGGCGGAGGAGCGTTTTGTCCCAGGATGGCGCACCATCCACCCGTTCTACGGCCGTGGCTTCATGAAACCGCCTTACGCTTGAGGTCATTGACCTTAAAATCGGTCTAATAGCGCACAAACCCATCATCTTCAGAGTCATTCATCTGTAAGGCTAACCCTTTTTTCTCATCTCCGGCGGATGCCTGCCCGTTAGAAGGGGCTCCTTTCTTAGAAGATTTATGCGGGAGCATTCCGGGGTGGGGGGGCTTAGCTGAACCAACCATTTGGCGACCAGGCTTTGACCGGTTTCCCGGCGTACCGGATGAGTACGGCTGGTGATCTAGTCTGAAGAAACTAATTATTTCTTTAAGTTGCTCCGATTGAGCGGACAACTGCTCGCTGGCGGAAGCCATCTCCTCCGAGGCGCTGGCGTTTTGTTGGACCACCTGATCAAGTTGTTGGACTGCCTTGGAAACTTGCTGAATACCACCGGCCTGCTCACTACTCGAGGAGCTGATTTCCTGGATTAATTCAGAGGTTCTCTGAATATCAGGGATGATGGTTTCGATCAGCTTCCCGGCGTGCTCGGCTACTTCCACACTGGTGATGGACAGGCTGCTGATCTCCTTAGCCGCGTTCTGACTCCGCTCGGCCAATTTACGCACCTCCGCCGCGACCACAGCGAACCCCTTACCGTGTTCACCGGCCCTGGCCGCTTCGATGGCGGCGTTAAGAGCCAACATGTTGGTCTGACGAGAAATTTCATCGATAATGCCAATTTTTTCAGCAATACTCTTCATGGCCTTAGCCGTCTCCGCCACAGACCGGCCACCTTCTTGAGCGTCTTTGGCTACTCTAATGGCGATGGCTGCTGTTTCTTTGGCATTATCAGCAGTTTGGGACACAGTGCTACTCATTTCTTCCATAGAGCTGGAGACTTCTTCGACGCTGGCCGCCTGCTCAGTGGCGCCTTGGGACATTTCGGTGGCCGTAGAACTGACCTCTCCACTGCCGGAAGCCACCTGGTCCGTGACGGATTGTACGTTAACCACCACCTCCGTCAAGTCTTTGACCATCTTATCCAGGGCGATCATCAGCGTATCATTACCAGATCTTATTTCGACCTTGACCATCAGGTTGCCGGACGCGATCTCCTGAGCCAGTTGGGTAATCCCGTTCATGGCGTGGAGCATCTTGTTGAATGACTGCAACAGCATACCGATCTCGTCCTTTGTGTTAGCTTCGAGCTGTACGTCCATATCTCCAATGGCCAGTTTTTCTGCCGCGGCGGATAGGCTCTTGATCGGCCTACTGATAATCTGGGCGATAAAAAACCCAAGACCGATCGCCAGAATCACGCCGACTACGGACAGGATAAGACACAGCCTTTGAGCGTCACTGGCCATGTTTCCGTTTTCTTCAGACCTCTTTTTGGCCTGGTCTACCTTCATATCAAACAACTTTTGGATCGACCCGTCAATAGCCTTGGCCAGATGAGTATCCTCACTCCGAAGCAAATTAAGCGCGTCCTCCTTTTTGTTTTCCAGGGCCAGGGAGATTATTTTTTCTCTAACCGGATTATACTTCTCCATCTCTACCTTGAGGAGCTGGAATTCCTTTCGGATGTCTTCTGCTTTGATGGACTTCTCAAATTTCGCCAGGCCTTCATTGTTGGCTTTGTCGAGTTCTTTGATCGAGGCCAGTGAGCCTTTCATTTCATCGGCATTCTTGGCCAGGATTATTTCCCTCAGATCGACCCGGATCCGTTGAAACCCAGTGGATACGTCATCGATATCTGCCAATGGAACGGTATTTCGTTCATACAAGGTCTTGTCTGCTTCGTCGAGGTGGCGGAGGTTTATAACCCCCACGAACCCGATAACTCCGGCAATCAAAGCAACCAAGATGAAACTTGACAAAAGCTTTGTTCTGATCTTCAAGTTGTAAAACCAGTGCATTGTCGTTCCTCCATTATTATGTGTTGAGCAGTTAAGTCACGATCAGTTATCTTATGCCTTTAGATGCTCAATTTACGCAGCACCGGCCGGCCGGCTTCTAACTAACCCCGGCCTCCCGCCCTGTTCCTGCATCCGAAGACGCGATGGACGCGGCCGCTGCCAAAGAAGCATCCGAGGTATCGGCTGAGTTCTTAACCAGGGCCAGCTCATCGGAGGACAGGACCATATCAATATCCAGAATAATTATAAATTTCTCTCCATACTTACCCATCCCCTTCAGGAACCTGGTGTCCAACCTGGTGCCCAGTGTTGGCGGAGGCGATATCTGACTGGGATCCAGATCGATGACCTCTTTTACCGAATCAGTCAAGGCTCCCATCAGAGTCAATTCACCATCAATGGATATCTCGATAATTACGATACAGGTGTCCACCGTTCTCTCGATGGCCTTCATGCCCAACTTTAGCCGTAGATCGATCACCGGCACGACGTTTCCCCTCAGGTTTAACACGCCGCGGAAGAACTCCGGCATCCGAGGAACTTTGGTGATGGTAGTGAAATCCAGGATTTCTTTGACCTTCGAAATTTCGAGGGCGAAATCTTCTTCCTCTAGGGTGAAGGTGAGATACTGAGTTGCTTCAATTATCGCGGCGGCACTCATGATTACCTCCCTGTTTGGTGATTAGTCGGGGGCCGTTGAGCCCACAAATTAGGTATGGCCACAATTATCATAATACATATCAGCTTTGGGGCGATTAGTAAATAGGGATTATATTCATCGTTGGGTGAGGATCTCCCAATAGGATAGGTAGACCCTCTAATGTGAGGGTCAAAAAAAAACTTGAGTAGCTTTCAATATTGGGGAGATACGGCCAAGAAGAACCATAAAGGCAGGACACATTCTGGAAGGCGTCCGGTTTTCGACGCCTCCCAAAATGTCAGTCACCATTATCATTAAACAAACTTTGCCGGCTTTGGGTCGTCCGGCTGGATATTGGTTTAGAAATGCTCAAAATCTTGATCT
>JADFXK010000265.1 GCA_015233625.1 Deltaproteobacteria bacterium
CCTATTTCTCAATTCTTGATAGCTTCTCTCACGTCTGCTTTTGAAAATAGATTGGGATCATTATCATTATAGTATTTCAATCCAATATCTTCACAAAACCCACTCTCTGTTAATATTTGGTTGACCTTATGCTCAATATGGTTAACAATCGCCATACCCTCTGACTTGGTTTGATCATTTATAGTCTTGCATGGCGTAGCGTCATACTGATGTCTTATCCTATTTATCATGCCACTCGTTTTGCGATAGGACCGCTCAGTTACCCCATAGCCAATAACTATTTCCTTAAATCCAACAGTCGCATGCCACTCACAACCATGTCGGGGAGGAAATACTTCCTTGGATGTGTCGTAAACGGATTTTCCTTCTTGAACAATCCGATGAGTCATGAATTCAAACCTCCCTACTTCGCCATCTACCCGGTAGGGAGTGTCATTAACAACTAACTCACCATCTAATACCCGACTAAGAGCCCTACTTTTAGAGACTGCGGTAAGATGCTTTGACAGTGAGTTGCGAAAGACCTCATACCCCAATGTCAGCACCTTGCGCTCAACGACGCTTATGTTTACGGCCTCGTCTTCGTCTATTACCGCCTGGACATGCCCAGGATCCAACTCCTTTAACCCGGTCACCTCTGTCGCACTTACTTCCTCTATCCGAAGGCTTAGTTCAATACGGTATCTTTTCATGTGGTAGTCTCCTTATAAGAGTGTCCTACCACAGCATACTGATATTATGAATTTTGTCCAGTACTATTACTATGTAGATGATAATACAAAACTTATAAATTCATCGGTTATCTTGGGTAGCATTAAACTACCCGCACAGGTCGAATTTTTGTTCGCGCCGATAGTGCTTTCTTTGACGGTGACCTTCTTGACTTGCTTGAATCAGTCGGGGCTTTGTACCTCATCAAGGTCAAAATGAAAGATCTCGAGAAGAAATTATCTGGAAAAAACTGGCGCAAAGTCAAAAACCAACCTGGTGTGGAGGCGACAGAATTCGTGTATCAATGCCATGGCTGGAAGAAAGCCCGTAGGTTCGTGGCCGTCCGAAAACTAGTTTCGATTGAAACTGAAGGGTTACTCATCCCCAAGTTGACGTATGATTACTTCTGCTACGTCGTTAACGAGACTTATACTCCCTGGGAAGCACACAAAAAATACGCTAAAAGAGCCACCAGTGAGAACTGGATCGAGTGGTGTAAGAACCAGTTGGCTGCAGGGACCATTCGGACAGATGATTTCTGGGCCACTTCAGCTATTTTTCAAACATGCATTATGGCTTACAACCTGCTCTGTTGGATGATGCTGCTTCATCAAAGGAAGCATCTTAGCGAGGAACCCAGCACCATCCGTAGGTGGTTTATCCACACTCCGGCCAAATTGATTCACAGAGCACGTCGGTACATTTTGACCTTACCAGTTAATTATGTTTT
This sequence comes from Deltaproteobacteria bacterium, assembly GCA_015233625.1. Taxonomy (GTDB): domain Bacteria; phylum Desulfobacterota; class JADFXK01; order JADFXK01; family JADFXK01; genus JADFXK01. Next base: position 1,442 of record JADFXK010000265.1, read on the forward strand.
CAAAGATCGTTGGGGCGAGATCGAAAATACATTATCAGCTCTCAGCTTCTAAAAAATGGTTACAGACTGAACAAAAAGAGGACGCCTCGTGGAGGTAAAGGGATTACTGCGTTCAAAAGACCCGAACGGAATGTTTAACGGACCGCTTAGGCCTATCCGCGCAATTTGCTCTCACGAGACAGCATAACTTTATGTTATAAATGTTTAAAAAATAGTAATAACAAAAATAACGGACCACCTTTGCTTTCACCACAAAAAGTCAATTGCAGTTTTTAGGTATGATTAAAAACGTATCATTGCTACCCCCGAGAACCCGGTCGGCATCCAAAGCAACTTGATCTGTTACCCATCTATGTCTCCAGGGTGAATTTGTGATACCGTGCTGAAGCGATTGTTGATTAGCACCAACCACGACTTCTTCCATTCTGGACATGTTACCTGAAGTTGTCTTCACTAAACCAAAGACATACTGCTTAATCTGTGTGGCTACTGATCTGGTAGAGCTGACGAAATGACCCTTGTATCTGTCGATAAATATAGTTAGACCAACGGCCAAGCTCCTTAATGAAGCTTGAGAACAGCCAACACGAAGATCTTTATCAATAAATCTATAACTTGTAGTATTAACAATCTGATACTGGTCATCGAACATGGCAAAATCTCCTCCACAGATTTTTGCCACATACAGTTATACCTTGGGCGCGGTGCTGTCTCTAGAAAAGTGCTCTCCCTCCAAAAAAAATATGACAGCCTTCGTCTCGGACGACTGGAACACAGTAACTAATGGTTAACACAATGACTATTTTATAAATATTATTAATTCAGCATATTAGAAATGTGACAAAGTAGAATTAGGGCCCCAATATCCGAATCCGACCAATCAAACTGAAATCATTATATTATATCCCAAGAATTATTTATGTACAGCTTCTATTTTCAGCGTCCTGCCGGAATAGGCCCTGGTTCGGTCTAAAGGGCCAAAGTCGGAGTTATAGGTTATTACCCTATCTTTGTCATTTTGATTTTGGCAGGGTAACTGAGCAAGTGCATGAAATATGTTTAAAACGATTAAGCCCAAGTAAGCCCAAGTAAGCCCTGGTGCGCCACTCCGAGGCCTATTTGGCATCGGCAATTCTAAGAAGATTTGATGCTTTTGCCCTGAATTACCGGTAATGTTTTATTTTACTTTTTCACCGGTTGTGGTATAATTTAAATGATAGAATCCGTGCTTTTTTAGACCCACCCTGATTGGAGCAACGACCATGGAACCGGCACGCGAAGAATTTATCAAAGTACCCTTCGAGGTGGCCCAGGCCTTTAACGCCGCCAGCGAAGGCGAAAGAGAGAAGGCGCTTTTTCGGATGAAACTTTCTTTGTCCGGTACTCCCAAAGGCAAGAGAGACCTCGAAACGCTGTTTAAAATCATGGATGAAATCAGTGACGAAGCGGAAGCCAGGGGTTTAACGCCGGAAATCCTCAATGAAATCCTTAACGAAAAATAGACGCTTCGTCTTTGACACGAATATTTTTGTCAGTGCCCTTTTCTTCAAAAGGTCTGATTTAAACGCCTTAATAAGAAATACATTAAAAAACGGTATGTTATTACTTTCATTGCCGGTATCAGAAGAAATTGTCACCGTGTTGTGGCGAGAAAAATTTAGTCGTTACGAACCACTGGAAAAAATTGATTATTTTTGGGACATCATCTTGGATTACGCCAAATGGGTTACCCCACAACAAAAAATCTTCGCTTGTCGTGATCCCAAAGACAACAAGTTTTTGGAATTGGCCGTTGCAGGTCAAGCCGATTTCCTGATCACCCTCGACAAAGATTTGCTCATCCTGAACCCCTTCCGGGGTATTCCGATCTTAGCGCCCCATGAATTTTTGAGGAGGGATTTTTAGCCCGCCTTGCTTGTTGTTTCTTATTTTGGGATTTCGCCGACCAGGATGGACAACGGTGACCGACACCCGTCATCTGGAGCATCAACATGGGCCATAACCAGTCTCAGGTGCAGATGCCACATATCAAGAGCTTCTTTCGAGCGGTCTTCCCGTTGCTGCTTCTTTTGACCGCGATCATCGTCGCAGCCGGATATCTGTCCTTCCATCTCCGGAAGCAATTCGACACAGGATATGTGCATGCGGAGCTGCTGGCGGTGGTGGATCTCAAAGTCTCCCAGATTACCCGGTGGCGTGCCGAAAGAATGGATGATGCCACCGTGCTGGGAGAAGACCCCTTTTTGGCCCGGGCCGTTGAACGGTGGTTGAAGGATGGGACGGCAGGGGATGAAAACCGGACCCGTATTTTGCAGCGGCTTAATGCCTTGATCCAAACCGGCCGCTATCAAAATATTTTCTTAATTGATCTGAAACAAACCGTTCGGCTGTCTTGCAGGCCTGATGGCGAGGCCATGGGTGAACCAGCCCTGAGGTTAATCCCGGAAATCATCAAGACCAGCCGGACCATTTTTTCATCCTTGTATCGGATAAAAAGCGGGCCGAAGGACGCGGTTTTTCTAGATCTGCTAAGTCCCTTGGTGGTCAGGGATGAAACCGGCCGGCGGCAGGTGGGGGTGCTCGTGTTTCGAATTGATCCCACCTCGTTTCTCTATCCTTTGATTCAAGCCTGGCCCACCGCGTCCAAAACGGCCGAAACGTTTATTGTCGGCCGCCAGGGTGATGACGTCGTCTTCTTAAATGAGTTAAGATTTCGGAAAAACACCGCTTTCAAATTGCGCATTCCCATCACAGAGACGCAACTCGTGGCCGCCATGGCCGTCCGGGGGATTGAAGGCCCCGTGGAAGGACGGGATTACCGGGGGGAGCCGGTCCTGGCCGCGCTCCGAAAGATCCCCGGTACACCCTGGTTCATGGTGGCTAAGATGGATCAGGCCGAAGCCTACACTGGCATTCGGGAACGCTCCCGGTTGATCACGGGGTTCCTCCTGGTGGTTATCATCTTGGTGACCCTGTGGATGTTGGCCAGGTGGCGGCAACAAAACTTAGCCGCTCTGCACGGCGTCATGGTCCGGCACCTCCAGGCCGAGGAAAGCTTTCGTCTCCTATGTGAACAATCCCTCCAGGGAATCACCATCTCCCAGGGTTCCCCGTGCCGGCTGGTCTATGTTAATCCGAAATGGACCGAGATTTTCGGTTGCTCGGCCACCGCAGCCGTAGCTTTTTCCGAAGAGGAAAGATGGCAACTGGTTCATCCCGATGACCGGGAGATGGTCAAGGCCTATCATCAAGATCGGCTGGCGGAAAAAGAAGCCCCCCCGAATTATCGGTTCCGGATTTTGCGGCCGGACGGTGAGGTGCGCTGGGTGGAGGTATTTGCCAGCCTGGTCAATTACCAGGGTGAAAAGGCCATCCAGGTCGTCTACGTTGACATCACCGAGCGAAAGCAGGCGGAAGAAGCCTTGTTGAAAAGCGAAGAGAGATATCGCTTGTTGTTCAATCATGCCCCCCTCGGCATCGCGTATTTAGACCATAACGGCATCACGCTGGATTTAAACGAAAAATTTTCCGAGATCATCGGCGCGTCCCGGGAACAAGCCCTTGGCTTCAATGCCCTCGAGAAGCTGCGTGATGAGCAAATGCTCCGGGCCGTCAAAGACGCCTTGTCTGGTAACATCGGGCGATACGAGGGTGATTACGTCTCCGTCACGGGTGGGAAAACTACGCCGATCCGGGGGGTGTTCAAACAGATCCCTTGTGCTCAGGGTGACCTCTTCTGCGCCGTCGGTCTGATTGAAGATATCACCGCCCAGAAGCAGGCGGAACACGACCTGGCCGCGGAAAAAGAACGGCTGGCCGTGACCCTAAGATCCATCGGCGACGGAGTGATCAGCACTGATTTAGCCGGTCGGGTAACCATGGTCAATAGAGTTGCCGAAAGCCTGATCGGCTGGTCGGAAGCAGAAGCCGTGGGCCGGCCTCTGCCTCAGGTCTTCAATATCATCCATGAGATTAGCCGGAAACGGCGCGAAGACCCGGTCAGCCAGGTCATCAAAACCGGTCGGGTGATCACACCGGCCAACCATACCGTGCTGATCAGTAAAGATGGTCGGGAGATGATCATCAACGACAGCGCGGCCCCGATTCTAGACCAAAGTAACGCCCTGATCGGCGTCGTCCTGGTCTTTCGGGATATCACCGCCCAGACGCGGGCGGAGGAAGATCACCAGAAGCTGGAGGCGCAACTCCGCCAGGCCCAGAAGATGGAGGCCATCGGCACCCTGGCCGGGGGTATCGCCCATGATTTCAATAATATTCTCGGGTCTATCTTTGGCTATACCCAACTGGCCTTAGATGATGCCAAATCCGGTGCCGTCAATCCCGAATTCCTGGAAGAAGTCTTCAAGGCGGCGAAGCGGGCCCGGGATTTGGTCAAGCAGATCCTGACCATCAGCCGCCAAACCGAACAAGAAAAGAAACCCTTTGAACTGGCCTCGATTGTGCAAGAAAGCATGAAGCTGATCCGGGCCTCCTTACCGGCTAATATCATTATTCAATCAGAAATAACCACCGCGGCCGCAACCATCTTGGGGGACCCGACCCA
>JADFXK010000266.1 GCA_015233625.1 Deltaproteobacteria bacterium
ATTGGCCAAGATCAGCAAATTCCAAGACAACCTGATTGAAAGCTCCATAGACGGCATTATCGGATGTGATCCCGGCGGAAAGGTGATCATCTTCAACCGCGCCTCGGAACTCATGTTGGGATATCAAAAAAAGGACGTGATTCGTCAAAAGATTCTGCGAGATTTTTTCGCTCCGGCAGATTATGACGATATGATGCAGAAGCTACTTTCCACCGGACTGGGGGGACCAAATCGGGTCTACCTTTACGAAACCCAGTTGATTAATCGCTCCGGCGCCCGAGTGCCGGTCCAATTTTCCGGGGCCGTCTTGACCGAAGGGGATCTGGAGATTGGATTTGTCGGTTTTTTTAAGGACCTGTGGCAACTACGTAAGCTCGAACAAGAATTTGCGGACCAAACCAGGCTGCTGCATCAGGATAAAATGATCTCGTTGGGGAGACTGGCCGCGAGCATGGTTCATGAGATCAACAATCCTTTAACCGGGACCCTGAACTATCTGCGTTTGATGAAAAAGATCACCGGACAGGGTCCGATCGACGGCCTCCACCAGGAAAAATTTAAAAAGTATCTCGACTTGATGGAAAGCGAAACCAACCGCTGTTCTAAGATTGTGAGTAACCTGCTGGCGTTTTCCAGAAAGGCGCAATCCGAGTTTCGCGACGTCAAGATCAACGACATCCTGGAAAAATGTGTGATAATGAGTCAGCATAAGTTGCAGCTTTCCAACGTAGAACTGGTTACTATATTTCATCCAGGTCTGCCTCTCGTATGGGGGGACGATAATCAGCTTCAACAGACCGTGATTAATCTAATCTTAAATGCCCTGGACGCGATGCCCCAAGGCGGGCGGTTAACCCTGGAAAGCGACGTTCAGCCGGTTGACCAGACAGTCTTGATTAAGGTCACTGACACTGGTTGTGGCATCGCCAAAGAAGACTTAGACCATATTTTCGAACCTTTTTTCACGACCAAGACGGAAGGGAAGGGTTTAGGGCTAGGTTTATCTGTAGTTTATGGGATTGTGGATCGTCATCGGGGAGCTGTCGAGGTCCAAACCAGCGTCAAAAAAGGCACCGTTTTCAAAGTAAAACTGCCGGCAAAGCAAAATCCCGTTTGGTCTTAGGGAAATATTCTCCGACCCTATGGATGAGGCCCACAGGGGCCTATAATTATTTGTCTTTTGTCATCTGGGTAAACATGAGTTCGGGTCGATGCTCAGGATGCCTTGTCGAGTTTCAGGCCCAACTCAGCCAGTGACGCCAGTTCCTCCCAAGAAAGCGTTTCACCTAAAAGACAAATACTGTCTTTAACCCTGGCGGAATCGTTATATTCCTTGGCTGCTTTCAATGCCGATTGGACCAATCCCGCGGTCAACCGCATGGGCAAGCCTGGGTTGGTTACCGCCATGCCGGCGGATAAGGTGATGTCTTGATTGCGGCAGCAAAATGCGTCCAGTTTTTTACGCACTGTAACGGCAAATTCAACAACCTGATTCCAGGGACCAACCAGGAAGAGATCATTGCCTCCCGCGTAGAACAGGTAGATGTCGGGAAACTCTTGTTCCGCCAGGTGGACTAAATAGTCAGAGAAGAACAAGTTGAGCATCCGCGACATAGTACAAAAGCGGGCGATGGACAGTCTGTTGTCCAGCCCTCGACTAAACAAAAGACCCAGGTTGTCGATGTCTGCTTTCAGAAAACCGAGCCAGGGCCGGCCCATCGGTTTGTCTAGACCTAAATCCCTTTTAGATTTTGCGGCGATGTCCGTGAACGTTTTGATCTGATCCAATCCTGGCTCAGACCATTCTTCATTTGAGAAGACGGCATCCGCCGGATTTACCCCGCATAAGGCACAGTTACCATCCTCAAACTCATCGTAATCATTCTCCATAATCTGGTTGTGGACGGTCACGGTTCTGGCCGGTTTCTTGGATCCGGTTGCTTCCAGTTTATCCTTGGCCAGGTCTAATTTTTCTTTAAATGAATCACAGAAGAAATCCTGCTGACTCAAACGAGCCGACCAGTCTAAGTTTAGAGCTAATATTCCCTTGAACTTCCGCCTAAACCAGTCCTGAACTTCATTGTCTAATTCATCCAGTCCTTCCAGCACATGGTTCAGGTGGGGCAGCAACAAGATAAACTTTCCGCTTAGATCGATGATTCTGCAGACGGACAGCACGTTGAAGCGTTCCTGGATATTTAGTATGACCGACCGAACGACTGCCTGAAGAAAAAAGGACCTGGCCCTTACTATCTGGGAAGCCCCTTTAATATACGACCTGCTTATACCAAAGATGTAGTCCTGAATCCCTGATAAGCTTCCAGTCAACAAAATAAATTTCTTGGTCTCATCATGAAGGTGAGGAATCCCTCCGTTGTACACATGGAACAAGAAAAGGGATTGGGCCAGACCGGCAGTAGTAATCGAATGATCGAAAAGCGAGATATCCGGCGATGCGTTGCGGGTAGATGACGGCACACACCAGGTGTATTTCTCCAATAGGGAGATTAACCCATCAAGAAAGAGGGCAAACGGTCGATTATGGTCAAAATCCTTTAGCTCATTATTAAACTTGAGATAAATGTCTCGGTACTCTTCGGATTCTCCTTCCGGGTATCCTTTCCGTGGGAATATCGACTCGTTGGCCCCCCCCAGCGGGGCAAGATTGTGGAACCAGCTTCCCGGCGGCAGAAACTGGTGATGGGCCAACTCTATCGTATCAAATACAGAGGCCAATCGGCTCTTTTTGGACCCGGCTTTAGATTCCGAACGAAGATGATCTATTCGTCCCCTGGTGGAGCTTAGTCGATCGGCAATCATGAGTGACATTTCTTCAAGATTACGCTCATCCGGATGGTGATGGGCCGAGGCTAACCTGGCCAATCCAGCGCGATGATGTTCCAGTTCTTTCGGGAGAGGTAAGTCATTTTCGATAAAATGATAGGTATAAAGTGTATGTAAAAATCGAACTCTTCCCCCTATTATCTCGGTGTATTCACCTTCCAGATGTGTGGCGTAACGCTGGCCCACTCGCTGACAGAATTTACCGATGTCATGTAAAAGCGCACTCAGGACTATCAATTTCGATCTTTTTTCCAAAATTCCTAAGGTATCGCTATAATTTTGGCTGATTCCCGGGGTCTTGGCCGGTCGAGCCCAGCCTCGAGGAGCGAGAACCAACCCTTCCGATCGGAGTACCAGCGGCTCACCTCCAGGCCGGCGTCACGAATCATTTTTTCTGCGCCATCCCGACGGAATTTACGGCAAATCTCGGTTAGAACAGTCTCGCCCTTTTTCAGCGTCACGGAGATATTCAGGTCTTCAACCTCCACGCACATGTCCCGCCGCGCCCGCAGGTGCATTTCCACTCGTTCCTGCTGTTCATTGAAGAATGCCACATGATCGAAGCCGGCCGGATTGAAGGTCGCCCGCAACCCACGATTGATGACCAGCAAAATGTTTTTGTTGAACTCCGCCGTCACATCTTGGGAATCGTTGTACGCCGCCTCGAGGAGTTCGACCGGCTTGACCATATCCAGTCCGAGGATAAACCGATCACCCGGTTTAAGCATGGCGGTCACATCTTGCAGAAAAGCCAGGGCTTCGCTCTCGTCCAGGTTACCGATGGTACTGCCGAAAAACAGAACAACCTTGGGGCGGTCCGATTGCAGCCGGTGCAGGTCGCAGGTGAAATCCGCCACCATTCCCTTGACCCGCACTTCCGGGTACACGGTGGTCAACTGCGCCGCGGATTCCAGCAGGGCAGGGCCACAAACATCCACCGGAATGTAACCCACCTCGGCCCTCCGCCTCGGACCCAGGGCATCGAGCAAAGTCCGGATCTTCCAGTTGGCGCCGGCGCCCAATTCGACAAGATCGCCCTGCCGGAGCCCCCGCACGATATCCGAGGCATGAGTTGAAAGCAGCCGCAGCTCGGTTCTGGTCGGATAATACTCCGGCAGACCACATATCACTTCAAAGAGCTTCGAGCCTCGCGCGTCGTAAAAGTACTTGCTCGGTATATATTTCTGATCGGCCGTGAGACCCTTCAGAACATCCTGAGCCATCGTGGTCATGGCCTGGTCTTCAAACCAGTTTCGGGCATAGGATTCCGTTAAGGCAGGAGATGCATACATAACAAATACGTTCCTTTCCTCCAGGTCCGGCCTTGAACCCTGCAATGAGTGATTCGGCGTCTCATCTACGTCGTCTCAGGCTAACGACAGGGCACGAAGCGAACGCCGGTCGCGGTTTCCCGAATCATCTCCCCCAACAAGGCCAGCGTCCGATCTATCTCTTCTACAGTATTGCCCGGGCCCAGCGAAAATCTAAGGGCACAATGGGCTTCCTCTGCCGATAGTCCCATGGCCAGCAGAGCATGTGATGGTTCCGGCGCACCGGCCCGGCAGGCAGATCCCGATGACAGGGCCACACCCAGGTGATCCAGAGCGAGGACCACCGACTCGCCCCGCATCCCGGGCAAGGTCAGGTTAACCGTGTTCGGGAGTCGTTGCTCCCGCGGTCCGTTGAGCTGGGCGTCCGGCACGATCGACCGAATTCCCGCCTCCAGCCTGTCTCGCAAAGCCCGGATCCGAGCCATGTCCGGAAGCCTTTGACCGGCCAGTTCAGCCGCTTTTCCCAGCCCGACGATACCCGGTACGTTTTCCGTGCCGGCCCGCAGTCCATGCTCTTGTTTGCCGCCGTGCACCAGCGGATCCAGCGTTACTCCTCGATCAATATATAAGGCCCCGACGCCCTTGGGCCCGTGGATCTTGTGGCCCGAAAGGGTGAGCAGGTCCACCCCCCAGTCCCGAACGTCTATAGGAATCTTACCGACCGCCTGTACCGCGTCCGTGTGGAACAGCGCTCCCTGCCGATGAGTCACCTGGGCCAGCTCGGCGATGGGCTGCAAGGCTCCCGTTTCGTTGTTCGCGGCCATGACACTGACCAGTATGGTGTCGGAACACAACGCCGCCTCCAGGTCACGGGGTGAGACCAACCCGGCCCGGTTCACCGGGAGCGTAGTGACACGAAAACCTTGCGTCTCAAGCCACAGGCACGCGGACAATACGGCGGGATGCTCTATCGCGGTGGTGATGATGTGCCGGCCGGTCCGGCGATGGGCAAAGGCGACTCCTTTGATGGCCAGGTTGTCCGCTTCCGAACCTCCGCCGGTGAACACGATCCGGCGCGCCGTACAGTTGAGCAATTGGGCCACCTGCCGCCGGGCAGATTCCACTTTGAATCGGGCTTCGTTGCCGGGCGCATGAATGCTGGAGGGGTTGCCAAAACATCGTTCGGCGCATTCGGCCACGGTGGTGGCCACTTCCGGGTCCACAGGCGTGGTCGCATTGTGGTCCAGATAGATCCGCGGCTTCGCCCCGACCATAGGTGATCCATCGTGAACCGGAAACTGTGACTGAAGTTGCACAGAACCAGCGTCCAGGGTTAGTGGCGCGGTTTGGTCAAGCTGACCACTTCGCACAGCGGCGGTTTATAAGCGGGTAACCCGGAGATGGGATCGTACCGTTGCAGATCGGTCAGATCGTTGACGTTACAGTCTGGCCAGGCCGGCGGCCCGCCCGGACCCCCTCCACCCATGTTCGCGTCAACTACGCCCGGCATAATATTATCGGTCACGTACGCCCTGAACCGGACCCGGCCCCGGGGACTGATCACCTCGACCAGGTCGCCGCCAATAATGTTGCGGTCCGCGGCATCCCGGGAATTCATGGTCACCGTCGGTTCGGGCTGCTCCTGCACCAGATCGGGTACATTGTGGAATTGGGAACGAAAATCAGTGGTAACCCGAGCTCCGGAACTAAACACCAGGGGAAACTGGTGAGTCAGGTCCGGCCGGGCCAGGGGGCTTTCTTTCGGCTCAGTGTACACCGGCAGCGGGTCGTAGCCGTGTTCCTCAAGTATGGTCGAAGCGATCTC
>JADFXK010000267.1 GCA_015233625.1 Deltaproteobacteria bacterium
CGGCTTGACGACCAGGAGGATTTGGTTGGGCCGTTTAACCCCTGGCCAGACGGAAAAAATGATTCGGTGATCTCTTTGCATGTTGACCAAGGTGAAGGCCTGATCAAATCGATAGAGCTTGAAGTCATTAACTCCGACGGCGGCGTGGGCAGCCATTGGGACACCCTTCTGCCGGCAGCTTGGTGGTGCGCCGTGTATCATCAGGGTCAACTTGTAAACAATGGTAAGATGGACGACATGGGCCTCCTCTTCCACGCTCCTGATGATTTTGAACTGCGTCTAACATCCGGAAGTCCTGTATGTGGAATGAAATTGAGATTGATTATCCACTGCACCTATAATGGCAGAGAGATTATCGAAGGGCTGATTTTAGATCCGGTCAATTAAACAAGTGTCAACAGCCGAATTGACCCACTGCGGGTTATTGAAAGGGCTGCCATGCCTCAGAGTGATTTCTATCGTTGTGGTGAACATATCCCCCTGGCCGGGAGGTTGTCCAGAGAATCCAGGCTGATAATCTTTAACTGTTTTATGAAGATAATGGCTCCCGGTCCGGAATCACGCGTGCTTGACGTGGGAGTGACTTCTGAGTCGTCTTCTGAAGAAGCAAACATGCTTGAGCAACGTTTCCCTTTTAAACAGAACTTGATCTGCGCCGGAATCGAAGATGCGGCTCACCTGGAGACGGCTTATCCTGGAATTAAATTTGTTCGACTTGAACCTCACCAAGTGCTACCCTTTGCGGACAAGCAATTTGACATTGTGCACAGCCATGCCGTATTAGAGCATGTAGGTAATGCAGATGATCAGCGGACCTTTTTGTCGGAGCTTTGTCGCGTGGCCAAGAATGTTTTTGTTTCAGTTCCCAACCGGCTCTTTCCGGTGGAACATCATACCGCAATACCATTTTTGCATTACTTGCCGCAGATTTTTTTTCGGTCTATTCTACGAACAATTGGAAATGATTTTTACTCAAAGGAAGAGAACCTTAATCTCATGTATCCTTGGAAGTTGTCAGGTCTGTTTCCGACCGAATATAAACCGACAATCGTCTTTGCCGGCGTGGGATTCGGCGTGTTCAAGTCTAACGTGATAGCCTGGATTAAAGGGGAGGAACGGTAATTGGAAGAAAAGCGGGATTACGCGGTCAAGGTCTGTCCATGTTGCGACAACAATAGACTATATTATCTATTTTCAATATATAATACCTATAGAGTAGTAAGATGTGAGGACTGCGGACTCTTGATGTTGAATCCCCAACCGTCTGACCAAACACTTGACGCCGTATATGGGCCGGAATATTTCTTGGGGGATAGCTTAGAGGAAGGACAGGATCATCAATCGCAGCTTAAGCAGAGCACTGCAATTAATTACCTTCAACTTTTAAAAAGATACCGTGGCGCATCGGGTGGCGAGTTGCTGGAAGTAGGGCCAGGGCAGGGGGACTTTTTAGCGGCCGCGGCAAATCAAGGCTATAACGTGACCGGCGTGGAGTATTCCTCTTCTGCTTGTGACGTCATAAAATCAAAACTCCAAGGCCAGGGCCGGGTAATTTGTGGCCAGATAGATCAACTGTCGGATGAGCAGCAAAAATACGACGTGTGTGTTTTGTCCGATTTAATCGCGCATACCCGAGATCCACGAGATTTCCTAAATAACATACATAGGTTGCTTAAGCCCGGGGGGGTTATTTTTGTCTCCACTCCCAGCACTGATTCCTGGTCGGCCAGGCTGATGAAGATTCGGTGGATGGAATTCAAGATTGAGCACCTGTTTTATTTTAGTCGCGATAACATCGAGGCCCTGCTATTTCACTGTGGATTTCACCAAATGATTACGCTTCCGGCCGTCAAATCTTTGAGCCTGGATTACATCGCGGCTCACTTTGAACGTTTTGCCGTCCCCGTGGTCTCAAAATGTCTCTCCTTGTTGTGCCGCGTCGTCCCGGCCTTTCTCCGCCGCAAACCTTTCCAGGTCGTCCCCAGCGGGGTGAGCGTCATGGCCAGATCCCGCAGTATCGAAGTTAAGCCAAAACTCTCAATCATTATGCCGGTATATAATGAAGTCAACACAGTCGAGGCGACGTTAACCAAGGTGTTGGAGAAGCAGATTGAGGGCCTTGACATTGAGGTTGTTTTAGTCGAAAGTAATTCTACCGATGGTTCTAAGCAGGTCGTCCAAAAGTATCAAGATCATCCTCGGGTCAAGCTGATCTTGGAAGATCGTCCCCAAGGCAAAGGACACGCCGTTAGGACCGGTCTTAAGCATGCCACCGGCGATATTATTCTCATTCAAGACGCCGACCTGGAATATGACGTGGAGGACTACGATGTTTTGGTGGAGCCCATTATTTCCGGAAAAAGATCTTTTGTTTTGGGTTCCCGCCATGGTGGTCGAACCTGGAAGATCCGCACGTTCAAAGGTTCACCCTTGACCGCAATGCTGTTTAATGCCGTCCACTGGATATTGACGGCGATTATTGATTTGTTGTTTTGGTTGCCTTTAAAGGACCCCTTTACCATGTTTAAGGTGTTCCGGGCGGATTGTTTGTATGGCCTGACTTTTGAGTGCAACCGGTTCGATTTCGATTATGAGTTGCTCCTGAAACTCGTCCGCAAGAGTTACAAGCCAATCGAAATACCAGTAAATTATAGATCCAGAACGTTTGAAGAAGGAAAAAAAGTTTCGATTTATCGTGATCCTTTGACCTGGCTCTGGGCCATAGGGAAGTATCGGGTCATCAGGCTGGATTTGCTTAAAGTGGTGGAAAAAGCCAATGCGGCGAAGTCTTCACCGCAATAGGTTTGAGCACCGCTGTTTTTTTGTGTGCCAGATGGAGAAAAACGATGCGATCGCCTGCCCGGAGAAAAACGATGAAAATCGTCATAAGCATTTTAATCAGTTTAACGGCAATTTATTTTGTCTTAAACGATGTCAAGCTTGATGAGCTGGTGTATGGCTTTAAGGCGATTACGCCGTACCAGATCACCTTATGCGCCGGTTTCTTTTTCTTAAATGTTTTTTTTCGGGCGGTGATGTGGAGAACGACCACAGGATACCTGGGGAAAACATCGTTGCTGAATCTTTTCGGCGGTGTCGTCACCGGATTTTTGGTGAATAATTTTTTGCCACTAAAAGCCGGGGAGTTTTACAGAGCCTACTACCTGTCAAAAAAAACCGGATTCCCGGTATCCTCCGTCTTATCAACGGTTTTTGTTGAAAGGGCATTCGATGTCCTGTATTTAGGTGTTCTTTTAGTCATCGGGCTGGCATTTGGTATCAAGGGGTTGACGACGAACAAGGCTTATGCCGTTTTGGTTGTGGCTTCAGTCTTTTTCTTGGCCGGTGTATTAACCCTCTACTATTTAAACGACCTCATGGCGGCCATAAAGAGGAGACGTCTTCTACCTGAAAGGCTTTTTGTTCTCCTGGAAGAATTCGTCCATCCGCTGATGCAGATACGCGGCCTGTCCACACTATTTGTTCTTGTAATTATCGCTATGTTTAGCTGGGGCTGTTTATATTTCTCTTTGTTATCGCTATTGTGCGGCCTCGACGTCGCCATATTTAAAGCGACCCTCCTGGTCCTTTTATTTACATCTTTGGGGATCATTATTCCTTCCTCACCCGGGGCCATCGGCGTGATTCAAATCGCCTTTTGGATGGCTTTATTGCCGTTTGGGGTCTCCAAGGAGCACGCCCTGGCCTTGTCTTTCGCCTATCAGGGAATCTACTATTTATTCACCATTGTCTTTGGCCTGCCGTTTGTCTTGGGGCTGAACTTTACCAAAGACCAGATAGGTGAAGCCACGAATGTTTGTCAGTAAAAGACGCGGAGCGTTTGTCATGATAAAAGCATTTGTCACAGGAGCCGCTGGGTTCATTGGAAGCAATCTAGTGGACCGGCTGCTGAATGAAGGATTTTCTGTTAAAGGTTATGATAACTTAACCACCGGCTTTGTAGAAAACCTGACCATGGCCATGAAGTCATCTGCATTTACCCTGCAGCGCGGCGACGTCATGGATCTTTCCGGCTTAACCGCGGCCATGTCCGGCTGCGATTTTGTTTTTCATCTGGCGGCCAACGCCGATGTCCGGTTCGGCACCGAACACCCCCGGAGGGATCTGGAGCAAAATACCATCGCCACCTTCAATGTGCTCGAAGCCATGCGGGCCAACGGCATCAGTAAGATCGCCTTTTCATCCACCGGTTCCATCTATGGCGAGCCGGAGCTTTTCCCTACCCCGGAAAATGCCCCTTTCCCGATCCAGACGTCGTTGTACGGAGCTTCCAAACTCGCCGGGGAAGGGCTGATTCAGGCCTATTGCGAAGGGTTCGGATTTACGGCCTGGATTTTTCGGTTTGTGTCCATCCTCGGTGAAAGATACTCCCACGGCCACGTGTTTGACTTCTATAAGCGCCTGCTGGATGATCCCAACCAGTTGCATGTCCTGGGCAACGGTCGGCAACGAAAGTCCTATTTGTATATTCAAGACTGCCTGACGGCCATGCTCCGGGCGATTGAACAGGCTGCCGACAAGGTCAACATCCTTAACCTGGGGACGGACGAATACTGCCAGGTCATTGATTCCATCGGCTGGATCTGCGCCCACCTGGGCCTGGCTCCGAAAATTACTTACGAGGGCGGAGAGCGGGGGTGGATTGGGGACAGCCCATTCATCTTGCTGGATTGTTCCCGCATGAGGGCCCTCGGCTGGCGCCCCGATCTGTCGATCCGGGACGGCATCATCAAGACCTTACAATACCTTCAACAGAATCATTGGTTGCTTGAAAGGCGAGCATGAGACTTTTATCCGGTCGGAACGTAATCATCACCGGCGCGTCTCGCGGCTTAGGATTGCATGTGGCCCAGGCCATGTGGGCTCACGGCGCCAATTTATTGCTGGCCGCCCGGTCCGCACCGTTATTGGGTGATCTCAGAGACAAGCTGACCGCCTACGGCCAGGCCGAGCAAACGATTAATTCGGTTTCGGTTGACTTTAAGTTTCCGGAAGCCGCCGGGGTGGTGATCGATGCCGCCCGGCAGGTCTGGACGAGACTGGATGGTCTGGTCAACAATGCCGGGATCATCGGCCCGATCGGCCCGGCTTGGGAAAACGACTGGTCGGACTGGCGGGACACCATTCAGGTTAACCTGCTCACCCCGGTCGCCCTGTGCCGGGCTTGCGTGCCCTGGATGAAGGCGGGGGGCGGAGGAAAGATCATCAATCTGTCCGGCGGAGGCGCCACCGGCCCTCGGCCCAATTTTTCCGCCTATGCGACGGCCAAAACGGGTGTCGTCAGGTTTACGGAGATCCTGGCCCAAGAGACTAAGGCATACAACATCCAGGTTAACAGCATCGCGCCGGGCGCCCTGAACACGGCCATGCTCCAGGCCGTACTTGAAGCCGGCCCGGAAAAAGCCGGCCCGAAAGAGTACGCCCAGTCCTTGACGCAAGTCGAAAAAGGCGGGAGCGATCCGATGAATGCGGCCGACCTGTGTGTTTGGCTGGCTTCCTCCGACTCTGCCGGCGTCACCGGAAAGCTGATCAGCGCCGTCTGGGACCCCTGGAAAGACCTGCCGAAGCGTCTCCCCGACTTAGTCGATACTGATATTTATACTCTGAGGCGGATCGTCCCCGGTGACCGGGGTAAGGAGTGGGGCTAGCATGAATGTCGCCATCATCGGATGTGGCTTTATCGGTGAAAAAAGAGCAAATTTCCTGGCTGATTGCCGCCTGGTGGCCTGCGCCGACGCGGTTAAGGACCGGGCTGTAGAATTTGCCCGGAAAAAGCCCGGGGTAGAGGCCGCGGCCCATTGGCAAGAGGCCGTGGCTCGTCCTGATGTGGATATCGTCGTGGTCGCCACCACGCACAATGCCCTGGCCGAGATTACCGCCGCCGCGATCATGGCCGGAAAGCATGTCTTAGTGGAAA
>JADFXK010000268.1 GCA_015233625.1 Deltaproteobacteria bacterium
TTTTCCGCCCAAGACTTCCAGAGCCTGGCCATCGCTTTGATCTCCGCCCTGGAGGGAGCCATCGCCTACCTGACGGCGGGCGGAACCGTTTCCCAGGATCGGCTGATGAATATGCTTGAAAATATTTTTATCCGGCCGGTTTCCCTATAAAGCGAATGAAGTCTGGAATAACCCAAATCAAATTACGGAGGAAATCATGAAGAAGAAATTTGCATTTTTTCCCACCATCTTAGTCATGTGTCTGATGCTTAACCTGCTGGTCCTGGCCGTGGGATCAAGCCGGGCCGACGCCGCGGCGATAGCCACCCCTGGCGTCTGGCGCAATCCTGACGGCGCGGCCATAATCCTGCAAACATATAGCAACAACAGCGCCATCGGCATTTACACGCCTGACGGTAAGAATATCCGCGCCTTTTATGCCGATAAAATTGTCAGCGGCGTATTTGACGGCAGTGATATCCCGACCCAGGGGAAAACTTTCCGCCTTAAGATTGAGTTTGATCTACAAACAGCATTAGTTCATCTCATTAATGCAAATACCGGTGAGGAGCAATTGGACGTCTTCTCCCTCGATGAACTGGCCTTGCCCAATCAAGATTCCGACGGCATCTGGCAAGACTCGTTAGATACTTCTCAATATTTCCTGTTCCAGCGGTATCAGAACGGCGGGGCCATGCTCCTGTCCATCGGCAGCAACCAGGTGGCCGAGATGTATTACAATCCCCTGGCGGAAATGAATAAATTCACCGGCTGGGATGTCTATAACCCCCATGTGGCGAAGACTGAATTTACCTTCACCAGCTCCACCCAGGGCACGATTATCAGAACCGGGGTGGACGGTTCTACCAAGACCTGGCAGGTGACTAAGCTTGGTGAGACGAAAACAGCTAAATTCTGGGGCTGGGTGGTGCTAGATCAACCTGTTGCCGGTGCGGCGGTCAGTATCTACGACCTGAAGGGGAATCTGATCTATGACCGGATCGCAGTCACCGCCGGCACCGGCGCGTTTTATGTCACCGACAAATACCTGCCGGATGACTTCAGGGTTGTCGCCATTAACGGGAGTTACAACGGTCAACCGCTAAGCGCCAAAATAATAAGAGAAGTCCATGGGTTTGACGGCAGTTATTTTTACAAGGTCAACGACATCACTACCCTGATCGCGGCCTACCAGGACCGGCATCCGGAAAAGAGCTTCGACCGGGTTAAACAGGATGTAACCGACTACCTGCGCTTGCCCGGGTACTACACGATAGATCAGGTCATTGAGTTTTGTGATTACTACACCGACATTTACGACCCCGGACAATTTATGACCGAAATGATTAAGGCGTTGGGGTCACTGAAGTACAACGACTATATCGAAATGTTGATTGATGACCTCGATGAAGGCATTTACAAGCCGTTCAGGTCAACCGCCCGGGGAGTGACTCCTGGGGTCGTTATCGGTAAAATTTTTAGCCTGCTGGGCGGGGGCGGGGAAATAGTGGGCGAGATATTCAACATTTTCGACCAATTGGGGACGGAGGCTAAGTTAGAAGAAATCAGTCAGAAGTTAGATGAGGTCCTGGCCGGGATCAAACGCATCGAGACGGCCTTAAACGAACTGAAGATCAAGATCGCCACACTTAACTTCCAAAATATCGCGGCGCCCGTAAGAACGGCCCAAATCAGGTTCACCGCCGATTACAATGAAGTTAGACAACAAATCAAGGTTTACACTCAACTGTCCCCCGCGGCCCGTAAGAATTGGGCGATCGAAAAAGCTAATAAAATGGCGGCGGATTATGGTGAACTATTGACCGGCATTCATGAGGCCATGACCGGCGCCTTGCCCGGGTTCGATCCGGTCATGAAAGCCTGGACGGATAAGTGCATCGCCGAGTTAACTTCCGGCGTTCAGCCGGATTATAAGGATATCGAGCACTTGTTTTCACAGATCTTGTTTATCCAGCTCCAGGGTTATCAACTTCAGTTTAACGCCCTAAACTACAAGGGCCTTAAGCCGTTGGCAATTCAGAAAGTCAACGACTTCCTCCAAAATGACTTGCCGCCTCAAAATAAAAGCTTCTTGGACAATTCGGTCAGGTTTGTCTTTAACCATCGGGACCAAAACTACTATTATGCCCAATTCCGCGGCCAGAACGAGAATAGCGACCTGGCCGGCGCGGATAACTTTTCCAACCAGGTATCTTCGAGCAAAAATATTTTCACGGCCACCATGATGCAGATAGAGACAAAAGATAGGCCGGGACTCAGCGGTGACATGATCTTGCGGCTTCTTAACGCCGCCGGTGAGATGATTGACTGCGGTAAAGCAGATATGAGTAGAATCAACGGGTTCAGCCCGTTGGGCGAGCAATGCGTCTGGCAGGTCTTACGCTACCGGAAAACTGAGATACCCGCCGGCCAGTATACGGTAAAATGGCTTTACGGCAATCTTAATCCCATAGTCTTTAATCCGGCCAACGAACCCACGGTTGGAATAATCGGCGATAATGCCTTAGGTAGTCTCTCGGCCTATACGGTGCCCTGGAGAACGGTCAATATGCAGTGCTGGTCGGGAAGAAAGTTCCTGGTCATGAAAGATCTCACACCGGGTCAAATATGGATAGGGGCTCAATGGTCCGAACAGGTCACGGACAGTGATCGACTCTGGTGGTATGAAGTCTTGCCGGGGCATGTAGTATTCGGTTCCAGTTATGCCGGCGCATACTTTTTGAGAACCGGTACGCCGCATCCTAACTTTATAAATTTCTTAGGCCAAGACTTGATTTGTCCTAATGCCTGGGAAATCTATCTTGATCGGGGACAGTACGAGGCGTCGGGAAAGTTGGCTGATTTTTATTTGTGGAGAGTCTGGCCGCAGCCCGACCCGAGTGTGGTTAAGTTCCAATTATCCGGATATTCCGGCGGGGAACGTTTTCTGACGATGAATGCAAGCTCTGGTATTCGCGAGGCCTTGTTCTATCGAATTCTCGTGGTTCAGGATACAGGAACATGTGGTTGGCTCCCCACCGGCGACTTGGCTTCATGGATCGTCGCCAATGCAACAGAATGGCGCTAATTGCAAGCTTAGCCGCTCGCTCTTATGGGGGCGGGCGTCAACCAAATTGCCTGCGCCCTTGCGAAGCTGTAAAAAGCATGATATATAGTGAGTCAAGTTAAGGAGAAACTCGAACGATGCTGTCACAATCGATCAGATGGCCCTTGAAAGAAATGGACATAATGGAAGATAAAGTATTTACCCGCAGTGAAGGGCGACGTCCCGACCAATTGAGGCCGGTTGAGATAATCAAGAACTTCATCCCTCATGCCGAAGGCTCCGTCTTAATCTCCTGCGGCCAAACCAGGGTCATCTGTACCGCCTCGATAGAAACAGGGGTCCCAGCCTTCTTGAATGGCGCAGGACAGGGATGGGTCACCGCCGAATACGGGATGCTGCCCAGATCCACCTTAACCCGCCGTCGCCGGGAAGTTGGTCCGGACGGGGTGAGCGGCCGGAGTCGGGAGATCCAGCGGTTGATCGGCCGGTCCTTGCGGGCGGTGACCGACTTGACCGGGCTGGGGGAAATGACGATCCATATTGATTGCGATGTCATTCAAGCCGACGGCGGCACCAGGACCGCGTCCATTACCGGGGCCTACGTGGCCCTGGCCATGGCCCTGGACACCCTGGTCAGGCAGGGATGGTTGAATCAGTCGCCGCTGATTGATTCCGTAGCGGCAGTCAGCGCCGGCCTGGTTTCGGGATTACCGGTGTTGGATATGGATTATGCGGAGGATTCCGAGGCGGAGGTGGACGGTAATTTTGTTATGACCGGTCAGGGGCATCTGGTTGAAATTCAGGCAACAGGGGAGAAAAGATCTTTTACGGAGGAAGAATTCATCAGCCTTCTAAATTTGGCCCGACACGGCGTCACCGAACTGATGGCTTGTCAGCGGTCCGTTCTGGACGCATAATTTTCAAACCAACGCCGAAATCCGACTGGCCGTTTTATCTGAATATGTACTCAATATCACATCCTTTTTATAACATCTCCCAGATGTTGTTTGAAGTCATCCAATGACTCAACTTTGACCGCCAGTTTAATAAGCGATTTAATTAGATCTGGATCTTTGACCTTGTTTAAAGATTGCAACATGTTGCGCGGAAGTTTCTCAAATCGTTCTTTAAGGATTTCAAGAAGATTCTCCCGGGAAGCGGCGATCATCCCTTCCCTCTTTCCTTTCTCTTCTCCTTCCTTTATACCTTCCTTTATACCTTTCTCTTTGCCTTTCTCTATGCCTTGGGTTAAGCCCCTTTTAAACGCATCTTTTGCAAACATCTTGAAGGCTGGTGATTCTATCATAAAATCTTTCCTCCTCAAGAAAAGCTCCCGGGTCAGGTTGGTGGACACCATCGCCGCCAGGATGGCCATGGAGGTGAGCATCACCGCTTTGTCATCTTTAGACAAAGAACTCTCATAAATAGACTCGCTCGCATGGTTTATGCGATCACCCTCATATCACCTTGGCCCTCCATCATGCCTATTTATGCTGCATCTGAACCTGGGGGCTATGCAGTGTCCCCTTGATCAGCATGACCATTCTCAATCCACCGGGGGCCCGGCCTGGCCCGGATCCGGGGGCTGGGGACGCCGGCCCCATAACCAGGGTCACCTTCAAGTCAAGGGAGCTATTGATCAGCGGTTGGGCCGGGAGGATAATGCCGCTGGCCTCGGCGGTGAGTTGATCGGACTTGATGGAGAAGTCACTGACGACAATGCGGCCTTTATCCAGGGCCAACGCCGCCTTGATATTCTTGTACGGGACGGTATCCAGTGGGATCTGGAGCCGGGACAGCCTGGTCAACACGCCGTCCTCCAGGGAGAGTTGGACTTTTCCAGTACCTGTAAGCCAGTCCTGGGTTCCCCGATAAGTCCCTCCCCCGGAAAGTTTTCCGGTGACACCGATGTCCGCGGCCGCTTGCAGGTAGGGGCATTGGGACAAATCCATCCCGCGGCTGTCAACCCGAGCCGACAGATCGCGAAAAGCCAGATCCGTGTTGATCTGACCGGAAATATTACCGGAAAAAATTTTGCTGGAAAAAGAAACGTTAAGGCGCCTGGTTAAAAGCGGCCAAAGGCCCACCTGGACATCGATATCTCGCGGCTCGAATAAAGGCACCAGGGTTTTGCCCACAGGCAACTGGATGACCGTTTTCTTCAACACAAAATTAATCGGACGGGTTGGCTTAAGGGATTCGACCGTGACGTTAATCCGACCGTCTTCATTAACCTGGTCAAGCAGGTACGCCGTCAATCGATTGTAGGGAAACCGGTAGTAAACAAGAACGACAAACAGGCCTAACCCGAACAGAACAAAACCGATAACCATGGGCCATCGCTTAAGGACATCTTTATTCATTGATTCACCATAACATAGGCAGACAATTGGTTAAATAAACGGGGAACCGACAAAAGGCCGGGGAGGACCTCGGCGTCTAAGGAACTCTCGGCCTGGTCGACATCAAAAATAATGATGACCGAATTCGTCATCTGATAAGCAAGCTATCAATCAGTTACAGTGACTCTAAGGTAACTATCTGCATACTGACACTCAACTCCTGGGGGTTGGTGTACTTGGGGCGAATTTCTAGCCGTTCCACGATCAACACTTTATTTGAACTCTCCAGTTGATACAAATAGTTAGTTATTTGATCAATTGTCACCCGAGCCAGTTTCATATCGATCCCGGTTTTCTTAAAAAAGGTAACCTGTCCGGCTCCCTCCGGCTCGCCCAAGGCGTGGGGTTTCATATATTCAATGTTGCCCTTTATTCCCACCCCATCGGCCAACACTTCCAGGTAGGAAAACAAAGAAAAATCCTTCCCGCGCGCCTGCAGTTTCCGGGATAGTTCTTCCCGGCCGGCTTTCATCATGTTCCACTCGGCCC
>JADFXK010000269.1 GCA_015233625.1 Deltaproteobacteria bacterium
CTGAACTGTTGACCCAGCTCATGCAATTGACGGCCAGAGTGCCGTTCGATGACCGCCGGGCCCACCAGGCCACGATCCATGATCTCCGTGAAACCAAGGTGCGGGAGTTCCAGCAAGATATTCGTAGTGATCTGATAAACGAATCGGACTCAAAAACGATGTACCGATGTATGCGGATCGCCGGGCCCGTCAATGGTCATGATGTGCCGAAGAATGTGGGGTTGTTGTTTTTCTCCCAGGACCCGGAACAGTGGTTTCCCGGGGCTCGGATCGAGGTCGTCCAGTTTGCCGATAACGCCGGCGGCAACTTGCTGGAGGAAAAGGTTTTCCACAAAATGCCGATTCATGAGCAACTGCAGGGGTGTTTGAGCTATCTAGGCCACCTCTCGGCCCGCCGGCTGGAAAAGACGGCTGATCGACCGGAGGTGGGGGGATGGGTCGGTTATCCTTTCCAGGCCTTACGGGAAGCCCTGGTGAATGCCGTTTATCACCGCTCCTACGAGGCCACGCCTGAACCGGTCAAGGTTTATCTTTATCCGGACAGAATGGAGATCATCAGCTATCCGGGACCTATGCCCGGCCTCGAAAAGAGTCATTTTGACGGTAGCGATCCGCTGCCGCCCGTCCCGGCCCGTAATCGTCGGATCGGCGACTTTCTCAAGGAATTGAGGCTGGCCGAAGGCCGGGGAACAGGACTGCCCAAGGTCCGCCGGTCCATGCAGGAGAACGGTTCCCCTCCACCCCGTTTTGATTTTGACGATGCCCGTTCGTATTTCAGGGTGACCTTGCCGGCCCATCCCGAGTATATCGCCATCCTGGCCTTGCAGGATGCGGCCAGCCTGCGCGCCGTTGGCGACTCGAAGGGAGCGCGGGAGCGGTTGCGCAGCACCTTGCAGGATTACCCTTCCTCCATTATTGTGGCGGCCGAACTCATTATGGAGTTGATTAAGGGTGATGATCCGGTGGCAGCCCAGTCCGTCTTGGAAGAATTCGTCGGCAACAACCCCGGGGCTGATGTCACCCGGCTGATTTTGCCTCTGGCTTCAGCCCAGATTCATATCCCGGTACAAGGAGAAGACCCCAATGGCCGACCCAACAAGCAAGCAAGCCACATATGACGATCTTTACAGCATCCCGGAAAACTCGACCGGAGAAATCATTGACGGGGAGCTGATTGTGACTCCCCGGCCGTCGCGGAAACACGGCTTCAGCGCCTCGATTCTCGGTGCTGCGGTGATAGCCCCGTATCATTTTGGAAGAGGAGGCGGCCCAGGCGGATGGATATTTATCATCGAACCGGAAATCGGGCTGGGGGAGAACATCCTGGTGCCCGACCTGGCCGGTTGGAAAAGGGAAAGATTTCCGTGGCAGGAAGAAACCAACTGGATTTCCGTAGCGCCCAACTGGGTCTGTGAGGTCCTGTCGCCCAGCACCTTCCGCATCGACCGAGTTAAAAAGATGCACCTCTATGCCCGGTACGGCGTCGAGCATATCTGGCTGATTGATCCGGTGGCCATGACCCTGGAGGTCTTCAGATTGGAATCCGGTGGCTGGCTTCTCCTGGGGAGTTATGCCGAGGACGACAAGGTGCGGGTAGAGCCGTTTTCGGAGATGGAACTCAACCTGGGCGATTTGTGGCTCGAAAGCCGGCAGCCGTCGGCCTCTTAAAAAAAATATCCGCAGATTTCTCAGATTAACGCAGATGTAAGAGATCCATAGGCCCATTCTTGCCCGAATCTGCGCAAATCTGCGCAATCTGCGGATTTAATAATGGCTCTTGATGCTAACCGGTTAGCATAATCGTCGAATTCAGATTATTTCAAGAAATTCTAGTCGGAGGGGATGCGGTGCGAAAAACGGCGCAGTTTAAGCAGTAAGTGTTGGACGATGAAATCTTGATGTTGCCCGTGGCCCATGACGCCTTGTGTGCCAAGATTGCGGCCCAGGCCGGATTTAAGGCGCTGGTCGTGGCCGGTTATGCCAACAGCGCGGCCCTGCTGGGCCAACCCGACGTGTCCCTGTTGACTCTGACGGAAATGGTGGATTGCGCCTGGCGGATTGTCGATGCGGTGGACCTGCCGGTGCTGGTTGACGGCGACACCGGTCACGGCAATGTAACCAACGTCATCCGGACGGTGAAGATGTTTGAGAAAGCCGGAGCGGCCGCCATTTTCTTAGAAGACCAGGTGGCCCCGAAACGGTGCGGGCACATGACCGGCAAGCAAGTTATTCCAGCCGCGGAAATGACGGCCAAACTCAAGGCGGCCTTAGATGCCCGGTCCGATCCGGATTTCATCATCATGGCCCGGACCGACGCCATTGCCGTCAACGGCCTGGATGACGCCATCGAGCGGGCCAACTTGTACCGGGAAGCCGGGGCGGATATGCTGTTTGTGGAGGCTCCGGAATCCCTGGCCCAGATGCGGCGGATTACCTCCGAGATCGGGGCGCCCCATATGGCCAATATGATCCCCGGCGGCAAAACCCCGGTGTTCCCGGCCCGGGAGCTGCAAGACATCGGATTCGCCGTGGCCGCCTACCCCACGGTCTGCACCTATGTGGTGGCCAAAGCCGTCCGGGACGCCTTCACCATCCTCCACGACACCGGGACATTCCAGGGCCTGGAAGATCACATGATCGACTTCGAGGAATTCAATCGACTGGTCGGGCTGCCGGAGGTCCGGGCGCGGGAGGAAAAGTATTACCGGGATGTCAAATAAGTCGGGCGCCGGGACGGTCATGATCGTCACATCACACAAGGAAAAGGGGAGGAGAGGATTGGATTTCTTTATCAGCTACAACCAGGCAGATAAGGCATGGGCAGAATGGATCGCCTGGGTCTTAGAAGAAGCGGGATACAGCACGATAATCCAGGCTTGGGACTTCCGGGCAGGCGAGAATTTTGTCCTTAAAATGCAGGAGGCTGCGACAGGCACCGAGCGGACGATCGCGGTGCTGTCGGAGAATTATTTGAGGGCTGAGTATACACAGCCGGAATGGGCTAACGCATTTGCCCGCGATCCGCTGGGAAAGAATCGCACTTTGGTTCCGGTTCGCGTTGCCCTCTGCCACCCGACAGGCCTGCTGAACACCATAATCCACATCGATCTTGTCGGCTTGGATGCTGAACAGGCGCGGAATATCTTGCTTGATGGCCTGAAACCCGATGGCAAACCTACCTCACCGCCCGCATATCCAGGTGCAGGACAGGCAGAGGCCGGCGTAACGATGCAACCGACTCATGTAACCCGGCAAGATTTCCCTGGGATGCCTTCGTCAGCCTTAGACGTTTGGCGCGAAAAGCTCGAATTTCTTAGATGCCAGGAGCCCATAATCACCGATCCGGCTCAGAAGTTTGCCCTAAAAAAACAGATCCAGGAAGCTGAGGCGAAAGTCATAGAACTGGAGAAGCGACTCAACCCTCGGTAGGCCCGTCACGAAATGATTTCGCGCCGAGCGCGACGGGCAGCAAAGCCGCGGCGTCACCGATCAATCGACCGACCAGCAAGGCCTGGGATGGCTATCGACGGACAGTTGAACAAGACGTAACGAATCGACTTGCTGCTTCTATTCACTCGGCCCGATTTATTGACCTTGAGATTCAGGACACGCCTTCGGCGACCAAACTTCCATGGCTCTATAAAGATCCGAGTTCACAAAAGGAATTTAAAGGAATCGAAGAAGCTTTCGCTGAATTTGGACGCCGCATGCTCCTGTTGGGCGATCCCGGTTCCGGCAAGACAACCACAATTTTGCACATTGCTCGACAGCTTTTAGCCGAAATGGAGCATGACCCAAGCGCCCCGTTACCATTGATCCTCAATCTTTCGAAGCTAAGGCTTGAACAGCCCAAGCGATCTCGATTTTTTCTATGGCGCCAAGAGACCCCTAAAGATGACCTGATCGACGAACGGGTGTTACATTGGCTAATCGACGAGCTAACCATTCATCCACGGGTTTCCAAAGATACGGCGCAAACCTGGTTGAATGAGGGCCGCTTTGCTTTCCTGCTGGATGGACTCGACGAAGTGGATGACGAGTACCGTTCGGAAATGGTCCGAGTACTCAACGGGTCATTTCTGAATGTGTATCCGGACGCAGTGGTGGTGATCTGCAGCCGAATTCACGAATACCAGGCGCTCCACGGCCCCGAAACTCGTCTACAGCTCAATGGCGGCGTTACCCTGCAACCTCTTTCGGACCCGCAAATCAGACGTTATCTTGATGCGACTCGAGCTACAGGCTTGATGCAGGCCATCCAGAACGACCAGGATCTGTACGAAATGGCTAAGACGCCGCTCACCATCAGCATGATGGTCTTGGCCTATGGTAGTGCCACAGGTGAGGATATTTCGGCAGACCTGGCCCTCTCCAATCGTCGCCATCGGTTGATGGAAACCTACGTGGAGAAGATGCTCCAGCGCAAAGAACGCCGCGACCGTGGCATTCATTTCGACCGAAGCCGGGAAGCCGACGTTTCGACACGAGAATATGCCTATAGCCCGGAGAAGGTGAATCGATACCTGGGATGGCTTGCCCTGCGGCTCAGCGTTCGCATGCAGACGTCGTACTCATTCAACCAGTTCTACAGCTTTCTGGCTCAGGAACAAACGCGGGATCGGCAGCCTTTCATCTGGTGGGCCTTAAGGATTTCCCGTGCACCTCTCCTGTTTCTCGGGAGCTTATTAGCCGGCCTGGCCGTGATGCCCATGTCCAAAGCCGGGGTGTGGGGCACCCTGGCCATCGCCCTGGCCGGCACCGGACTCGGAGTGCTGGCGTTGAGGATCTTCCACTCCGAAGATTCGCGAACCTCCTGGCTTCAGACCTTTGCATCCTTTGTCGCGATCACCTGGTTCGCATCTGGTGTTCTGGGTGTGGGATCTCATGCCTTGTCTTCCATGGTTCCCATTGGGATTGCGCCTGTTTCCATGGGTCTCGTGGTGGTATGTCTAAGTATTGCAGTTGGGATGGTGTTGATCTCGATAGAAGAGACGGAATTTCGTGTTTTGTCCATTTCACTAGGCCTCGTCACGCTTAGCGTTTTCTCCCTGGCCTTGGTCTCAATGCGCCTGTATCCGAATTTTAAATACATCGCCTATCTCCCAGGAGTCACGCTGGCCACAGTTCAGGCCATCTTCTTGGCCATATGGTTAGGACGTAAAGAGGGCAGAGAGGAAGCCTTATCTGTGCTAGTCATCGCTTTTGGAATCTGTGTCTGCCAGGCATTGGGAGTCTGGTTGGTCGGGAAGCTGGAGTGGTACGCGCCGTTGATCGTCCTGGTCTCTATCGCTGATTTAATTTTCTTTATCGATCAGGCGGAGAACAACTTGTCGCTTTGGTTGGTGCTGTTGTTCGTTGCTTTCGGCCTGGGCGGCATCTTCGGAGGCGTGGCAGGAAGCTTTGCCACAGTGGTTATTTTGGGGTTAATTTTCTTTCTTCCATATATCTTACTCGAGACCTCTATGACAGTTAGTGATTATCCAAAAGGCCTAGATGTATCATTAACAGGGCTTACCGAAAAGTTTGCAGAAAGATACCTATACAGTCCGGCGCTTGTGTGGACCTTAGCCCTTGGTCGTTGTCTCCCGGTGCGTTTTCGGCGTTTTTCAACCTACGCCGAGCAAACCCTTTTACTGAAGCGGTCCGCCCATGATTTTGAGTTCGTACACCGACTATTGCGTGACTATTTCGCATTGAGGGACCTGCAGCCGAAATTGATGGATAAGAATCTCAAGTTTCGCACCTTGAAATAGGTTTTATGGCCTATTATTGTTGAACATTTCTATACCATACGTGATGTCTGCCGCAGTTCGACATTCAAGGCTAACATCTTGTATTAAGGCCACTGCAGCCACCTTCTCGTTAACCCGTGAATACTACATCCAGGTATTGCTTTGATGACTTGACGAGCCTGGATTGAGGCGGCATATTCT
>JADFXK010000026.1:0-17293 GCA_015233625.1 Deltaproteobacteria bacterium
CCCGGGGCCGATTACTACGATCAGAAGCACAAAGATCGGGTAGTCAAGAACATGGTCAACAGAGTCAAGCAGTTAGGCTACGACGTGGTGCTCACCCAAACTGCCTGATAGAAGAGTCTCATAAGAGTGCTCTCTATAACGTCGATGGCGTCGTGTAAAACATCCTTAAGAATGCACCCCATCCCGGTCGTTCCTCGATTTCGAGATCTCACCCTTCTCTGATCTATTGCCGCGAGCAGTCATCGGCTGCATCTGGAGGAGATTAATCCATGAAAATATTGGTCGTGGCCGCGCATCCTGATGACGAAGTTTTGGGTTGTGGAGGCACCATGGCCCGATTGTCTCGGGAAGGGCACGAAATTTTTATTGCTATTTTAGGCGAAGGGATTACCGCCCGCTACGCCGACCGGACCGCGGCCGACCCCGTCTTGTTACAAGAATTGCATGACCTGGCCAGACGGGCGGGGGCACGGCTCGGGGCTAAAGATGTTTTCTTGTACCACTTGCCGGATAATCGCTTCGATACCGTACCACTCTTGGATATCATTAAGATAGTTGAAAGGCTCATCGTTCAACACCAACCGGAAGTTGTTTACACCCACCATCAGGGCGATTTAAATATTGATCATGCCATCCTGGCCCGGGCTGTCTTAACCGCCGCCAGGCCTTTACCGGGGCAACCGATCAAAGAGCTTTACGCCTTCGAAATTCCGTCTTCCACCGAATGGGCTTTTAATCAATTAGGACCGATATTTCAGCCTAACGTATTTGTAAATATCAGTCAGACCCTGGACATTAAACTTTCAGCCATGGATTTATATGAAAAAGAAGCCAGACCGTTTCCCCATCCCCGGTCTCGTCAGGCCCTGATCAGCCTCGCCCAGCGATGGGGTAGTGCAGCCGGACTTCCGGCCGCGGAGGCTTTTAGCCTTATTCGTCGGATAGATCAATGACGATGACAAGTTTAGCCGGATACTGGTTAAGGTTTCTAGGATTTCTTACAGCTAGCGACGAGTAACTGAGGTAGATGGCTCATCTCCAGACCATAATCTTTCGAGCCGACGCCGGCCCCGACATCGGGACCGGGCATGTGATGCGATGCCTGGCTTTGGCTCAGGCCTGGCTTGAACGCGGGGGGCGAGCCGTGTTCGCCATGTCCAGGCGTTTCCTGGAACTGGAATCTCGTCTGACGGCCCAAGGAGTCGATTTTATTTACCTGGCCGGTGAATCGGGTAGCCAGGCAGAAGCCCTGGAGACCGCATGTTTGGCTCAACGCTCTGGGGCCGCCTGGATAGTCATTGACGGTTACAATTTCGGGGCTGAATACCAAAAACAAATCAAGGATCAGGGCGGGCGTGTTCTATTTATTGATGACTATGGCCATGCCGCATATTATTATGCCGACCTGGTTCTGAATCAAAATCTCCACGCCCGGGGAGAATTGTACCAAAACCGTACTCCCGATACCAGGCTCCTACTAGGATGTGACTATATTCTGTTGCGGCATGAGTTTCAGACGTGGCGGGGATGGCCCCGGGATATCCCGGCCCAGGCTCGGAACCTGTTAATCACCATGGGTGGGAGTGACCCGGAAAACCTTACCCAACAGGTTATATCTACTTTAGGCGAGTTAGGGTTAATCGATTGGGACTGCATCGCCGTGGCCGGACCAACAAACCCTCATTATGCCCAACTGGTGTCGGCCGTTCAGGCCTCCAGCCTATCGGTCCGCTTGGAACGTAATGTCACCGACATGTCCACGCTAATGGCCTGGGCTGATGTGGCCGTTTCAGCCGGTGGCACCGTCTGCTGGGAAATGGCCTTTATGGGGTTACCGAATCTGGTCATGATTACAGCCGATAACCAGGTGGAAGTGGCCCAATGGCTCCACCAGCAAGGCGTAGCCGTTAATCTGGGGTGGAGCCGGGACATCTCCAGCCTTTTTCTTGGAGACCAGCTTACCAGGCTATCATCTGATGCCGGTAGAAGGACCCAAATGAGCCGGCAAGGCCGCCGCATAGTCGACGGTCTCGGTCCGGCCAGAGTTATTGCCGAGCTGAATAAGGTGAATCACCACCTTGACCTTACCGACGAGGAGTGACGGATGACAGAAGAAGATAAATCCTTCGACCCCACCTGGGAAGAAGCTATCTATGGGAAAGGCCGGCACTTAAATAGATACCCTTACGATTCGGTGGTTAGTTTCGTATTTAACTATCGTCCTCAAGAAAAATCCCGCGAAGCAACAAAAATCTTGGAAGTCGGTTGCGGGGCTGGCAATAACCTCTGGTTTGCCGCCAGGGAAGGCTTTCTGGTTACTGGAATCGACGGCAGCGCCTCGGCCATCGCTTATGCCCAACAAAGATTTAAGCAGGAGGGGTTGTGCGGAGACCTCCGGGTGGGCGACTTTACCGCTCTGCCATTTGAAAGTGACAGCTTCGATCTTGTTGTTGACCGTTGTGCCATTACCCATACCGGGTGGTCATCGGGCCAAAAAGCCGTGGCGGAGATCCATCGGGTCCTTAGAAACGGCGGGCGGTTTCATTTTAATGCTTTCAGTGAGCGACATAGCAGTTACGGTTCCGGTCGCCCAGGGCCGGATGACGTCACCATTGATATTTCGGCCGGGACACTGGTCGGGGTAGGGCAAACCTGTTTCTATAGCCGGCGAGCCATCTATGAACTTTTCGCGGATGGCTGGAATTTGCTTAGTCTCCAGCACCTGGAGGATGTGGAGATGATCCAGCCGCAATTCCTGGTCCTGGCTCAATGGTTGGTCATCGCCGAAAAGAGGACCTGAACTTTGACTCTTGGTCGGTTGTTGGCCGTGGCTGCTTTATTCCGGCTTCCGGTTGAAGATAATCAAAGACGAGAGGCCTGGCATGTCGTATGTCTTCAAAGAGGCATGTAGAGTTTCTTTAGAAAGGTATCCAGGGGTGGCTGATGAAGTGCAGGATCATAGTTGTGGCCGAGGCAGGGATCAATCACAATGGGGATATTAACCTGGCCCGAGAAATGATCCGGACGGCCCGGGAATGCGGCGTTGATTGCATAAAATTTCAGACATTTAAGGCCGATGAATTTGTCTCTGATCCCAATCAGACCTATACCTACAGATCCAAGGGGCAAGATGTAACCGAGTCAATGTTGGAGATGTTTAAGCGCTACGAATTTAGTCAGAAAGAATGGACGGAGATTGTGGGCTGCTGTCAAGATCACGGGGTCGCTTTTTCCTCTACAGCGCAGAATATCAGTGACCTGGAAATGCTTTTGGCCATTGCGGACTTGCCCTTTATTAAAGTCGGCTCAGATGATCTGACCAATTTAGAACTACTGGACTTTTATGCGTCTAAGAACAGGCCAATGGTTATTTCGGCTGGAATGGCCTATGCCTACGAAATTGAAGACGCGGTCAGGACCATCAGACGAACCGGCAATGAAGATATCACCGTATTGCATTGCGTCTCCTCGTATCCCGCGGCCGCGGAAGAAGTCAACCTGAAGAAGATTCCGATAATACGAGACGCCTTTGGAGTTAAAGTTGGTTTTTCGGACCATACGGTTGGGACCGCGGCTGCGGTGGGGGCTGTCTGTTTTGGCGCCACCATGGTCGAAAAGCATTTCACCTTAGATAATAACCTACCCGGTCCTGATCACTGGTTCTCCATCAACAAAGAAGAACTAAAAGATTACGTAAAACAAATTAGATTTATTGAGGAGGCCATGGGCACCTCGGTGCTCCGTCCCACGGATAAGGAAATGCAGATGCGGCGCCTGGCCAGGAGAAAGATTGTCGCGGGCGAGGAAATCAAAAAAGGTGAGCTGATCACCCGACCGAGACTGGCCTTGAAGCGAAGTGAAGTTTCAGACGGCATTGAGCCCAAGAACATATCATTTGTTCTCAATCGAAGAGCCGCCAGGGATGTGGCTAAGAATTGTGGGATAACACCGAACGATCTGGAGTGACCCGATGGACTTCAAGAACCGAGTGCTGGCGGCTTTGGAGGTCCCCGGCAATCAATTTCATCCGTTGGTATTCATATTAGGACAACCGGAGATCGGCGATCGGACCTACATCGGCTTATTCAGTGAAATCAACGCCAACAAGGCCTTGGTAAAAATTGGGCAGGATTGCGATATCGCCTCATTTGTGTCAATAAACTGTGCTGATTCACATATGTTTACCCTCGGTTTGGCCACGGAAGTAACCCGACGAGACATTATTGTCGGAGACCATGTGTTTATCGGCTCTCATTCTTTTATCGGTGGATACGTTCATATTGGTCACCATACCGTTGTCGCCGCCGGCACCATTCTCATAAACAAAGGGTTTATTCCGCCCTATTCGCTGGTGGCGGGCAATCCCGCCGTCATCAAGGACGGGTATTATCTTGCACATCCCCCACAACAGACCTTGCCTTGACGAATCTGATGCCGCCGCGGCTTATCAGGCCGTCTTAAGTGGTTGGGTGTCCCATGGCCGGCGCTGCCGGGAACTGGAAGAGGCCCTGTCTCAGCTCATTCTCCACCGGCCAGGCGGAGGCCTGGTATGTGCTAACGGGACGACCGCCCTTTATCTGGCCATGAAGGTGGTTGGGGTGAGTAAAGGGGATGAGGTCGTCGTACCCGGCTATTGCTGCACCGCTTTGTTGAATGCCGTCTTTATGGCTGGCGCCCGCCCGGTGGTGGCGGATATTTCACCCGGCAATCTCTCTTTTAATCGGGACAGTTTGAGCCCATACTTGACCCCCGTCACCAAAGCCGTGGTGGTTGTTCATACCTATGGTATTCCCTGTGAGGTTGATAAGTTAGCCGAGAGCGGCGTATCGATAATTGAAGATTGTGCTCAGGCCCTGGGATCGAGGTTCAAAGACGGACAGCCGGTTGGTTCAAAGGGTGATGTGGCGGCTTTCTCGTTCTACGCCACTAAATTTATTACCGGGGGTTACGGTGGAGCGATTATCTCAAGAAATACGCAATATATTAATCAGTTAACTGACTACCTGAATTTTGACCAGCCTTCCCAATACTACCCTAGATTCAACTTCCAGGTATCTGATATTAATGCCGCGGTGATTCTGTCACAGCTTCAGAAACTCGATAGGTTCTTAGACCGCCGGAGGCAGATTGCCAGGCGATATCTTGAGGTTTTTGATCAAGCCCAATTTAATCGGCTGGCCGGGCAAAATCACTTTCGATTCTTGGTTGAGCTGGAGTCTAAGGAGCAGATTAACCACCTCCGTTCATTCCTGGCGGATAAAGGCATAAACGCCATCATCCCATTGGAAGAGGATGAGTTGCTGCATAATTACCTGGCACTTTCCCAGGACGGCTTTCCGGTGGCCCAGCGGTATGCCAAGACACTGTTGTCTCTGCCGATCTATCCCTGCTTGACAGATGAACAGGTGGCGTATATCTGCCAGGCCCTGGCCGAATGGAGGTACCCGTGATTATTTCCGCTCATCAACCGGCCTACCTGCCCTGGTTGGGATATCTCCATAAGATCCTGTTATGTGACGTATTTGTTATTATGGATGACGTCCAATTCGAGAAGAATTCCTTTATTAACAGAAACAGAATATGGCAGAACGGCCACGAAGTGATGTTAACTATTCCAGTGGCGACTAAAGGATATCAAGAAAAAACGATCAATCAACTCCTGGTGTCTGATTTGGTATGGATCAAGAAGCACCTGAAGTCGATTGAACAATCCTATAAGAAGGCGCCCTACTTTGAACCGGTCTTCGGTCTGTTGGAGTCCGGATATCACCAGGCCGATATGCGGTTGGTCAGCTATACTCATGATCTGACCTTTAGGATATTAGATTATCTGGGAATAAAAACGAAGATACAACTAGCCTCGGAACTGGATATCGAGTCCAAAAAACTAGATTATGTTATAGAAATGACGCAAAAATTAGATGGTGAGATTTTTGTCTTCGGGACCCTGGGTCGGGACTATGTCGACCTGGCCAGGTTCCACCAGGCGAGCCTAAGGGCCTATTTTCAGGACTACCACCATCCGGTTTATCGCCAGATGTCAGGTGCGTTTACTCCTTGTCTTAGCGTTGTTGATTTGCTTTTTAATGAGCCTAAAGATAATATTATCCAAATTATTATGCAGAACAACGCCACCTCCACACAAGTCAGGGAGCAGGCTGCGTGATAACCTGGCACCCGTTACTTGCACCGCAATGCCATTAACTTAAGATTTCCGGCTTGGTTTTCGCATTACCCAGGGTGGCGCTTCGCTGACCCTGGGCTAGATTGTTTTTCCCCTTCGGGGAAATGTGCTTAGCCAACCGGAACGAGCTGATTTGTCCTGAAAATCCACTGCCGGGGCTAAGCACACCATTGACCAGACCACCATTACGAATACCCCGGAGGGGTTACCCAATCTAGCCCAGGGTCAGCGAAGCGCCACCCTGAGGTAAATGGTTCCAATGCGCTCAGTACCCTTAACTTAATGACATTGACTT
Organism: Deltaproteobacteria bacterium; assembly: GCA_015233625.1. Classification (GTDB taxonomy): domain Bacteria; phylum Desulfobacterota; class JADFXK01; order JADFXK01; family JADFXK01; genus JADFXK01. The sequence goes on from JADFXK010000026.1 coordinate 6,480, forward strand.
GCACCGGGAGGGCCTCTCTGGCGGCCTTATGAGAATTCGAGATTTTCGGAATAAAAAGACTGGATCCCCTTTGATTATAGGATAGAAACGGTCCAACGGTGACCAACCACCGGCCACGGAAACAGAGGACCACCTGATGACCTCAGATCAATCAATAACAGCACCGGCACCCGGCCCATTAGTGATTTCTCCTATCGTCGGGCCAAGACTCTATCTCCGGCCGCTCACCGAAGACGACGTCGGCCCGGAGTACCTGGCCTGGCTCCAGGACGAGGAAGTGGTTTCCCATTTGGAGGTTCGCTTTCAACACCAAACAATTGAAAAGTTACATCAATTCGTCGTCGACACGAAGGCTGACAGGAACCGGCTGTTGCTGGGGATTTTTCTGAATAATCGGGACAAGTTTGTGGGCACCCTATTCTTTTCCTTCGACTGGCCTCACCTCCTTGGGTTTGTCGGCCTCATGATTGGAGATAGATCTGAGTGGGGTCGCGGGTTGGCGACGGAAGCACTCCGGTTAGCCAGAGAATTGGGGTTTAAACATCTTCATCTCCACCGTCTGGAAGCCGGGATCTACGCCAACAATGTCGGCTCAATTAAGGCGTTCTCTAAGGCCGGTTTTAGAGTCCAATGCCGGGTAGCCCAGCGGCGTCTCCATCAAGGAGTGTTTGTTGATGAAGTCCTGATGGGTTGTCTTAGTTCTGATCTTAAATAGGCGATCCGAAAATCCGACAAAAGCGCCATGGAAGGCTCGGTTCTGGATTTCGACAAACAGTCCGCCTAAATGACCCGTGCATTGACACGACCATGAAGCCTGAAGTAGTATACCTTCCGTATAGGCGTGAGGAAAACTGAAAAAGACGGAACCGCCTTGTTTGACTAATGGTAAATAACACCGTCGGACCTGATCCCCAAACGGCGGTAATAAAATATCGTTGAGGTATGCCATGAGTATGTATGAAAATAACCTGGCGTTGATACGAGTCAGATACCCTGAGTTGGCTGCCAGGCTGGACAGCACCGTAGACGACGGCACGTGCAAAGTTAAGCCGTCCAAATCAAACCTGCCAACCATGACCCTGATTCATGAGGGGCAGGAGATATTTCTCCACAGTGGCTATAATCCCCTGAAAGAGGCCGAGAGCTTCATCGAGAAAAAAGGGACTAAAGGAGAGAGGATCGTGCTGTTCTTAGGCTTTGGCCTGGGTTACTACCTGGACCGGCTGTTAAGTAAACAAGGTGGAAGAGTAAAGTATTGCATAATAGTAGAAAAAAATATTCAAATATTCCGGAAGTGCCTAGAGACGATTGATCTATCCATGGTAGTGAAAAACCCCTCGACGGAATTGCTGATTGACCTTCCGGAGGAAGAGCTGTTGCCGCGGCTGGTCGCTTTTTTTAAGGTGGATTTTAGAAGGATTTGCATGATTTCATCTACGCTTTACCTGGAACATCCAGTAATATTTAGCCTTTATAATAACTATTACGGAAAGATTTTAAAAACATTCCGCGACGCCTGTATGACCGCTTTTCATTTTGTCGGAAACAGCCCAGAGGATTCCCTTATCGGCATCGTTAACATGTTAGGTAACATTGAGAACATCATAACTTCTCCTGGGGTGAACCAGACTTACGACGCGTTTCCAGGCCGGCCGGCCATCATTGTCTCAGCCGGGCCGTCACTAAACAAAAATGTTCATTTGTTGAAAGGACTCGAAGATAGGGTAGTGATCCTTACTTGCGACGTCATGCTTCGAGGACTTCTCGAACGGGGCATCAAACCTCACGTCACCGTATCCATCGAACGGGATCGCGGCATGGAGCGAATTTATTTCGGCACTGAGGCATATGATCTATCAGAAACCTGGATGGGCTTCACACCGGTGGTGCATCATGAGGTCTTCAGTACTTATAGGGGTCCAAAATTCATTGTTTATCGGAATTTCGCCCACTTCAAATGGCTGGGTATAGAGAGAGGAATCCTGGAAATTGGTCCTTCAGTATCATTAATGGCCAGTAAAATCGCTGAAAAGATGGGCTGCGACCCCATTATCCTGATCGGCCAGGACTTGGCCTACGGAGAAGACGAAGACACCCATGCCGACGGCACCGTTTACTTCCACGACCATGTGGCGGAAGAAACAAAGACTTTTCGAGAAGTAATCGTCGAAGGCAACAACGGCCGGGCCATCAAATCCAACGAAGTCTGGTATTCCATGCTTAAAAATTTTGAACTGGATATCGCCAAATTTCCTGGGACGTATATCAACGCCACCGAAGGCGGAGCCAAGATCACCGGAGCCAAAGTCATGCCCTTGCGGGAGGTCATCGAAAAGTATATCCAGGATCCGTTTGACCCCGTGGGCATCCTTAAGCAAAAGCTGGAGGTCCCTTCCAAAGAGAAACAAAATAAAGAGCTGCATAACTTGCAGGATCTATGTAATACCACCGACGGCCTTTTGCAAACGACGATAAACTTGTGTAAAAAAGCTACAGGCAAGATTGCCAAGCTCGAGAAAAAGCTAAACAAAAGAATCGCCGAGCATGGTCCCTTGGAAATAAAGGATATAGATCCCAAGCTACTCGTTGATGCGGTGCGGGAATTGGAAAAAATCAAGCATCACATGATCAATGACTCGGAGCTTTTTTATCTATTCTTGATGCACTATGTTCAGGCCTTCCTGCTAAAAAAGGAACTTGACCTGATGTCAATCCATAATCAGAAAGAAACCCTATCCGAACAATTATTCCTGGCCATCGGAATCTATAAAGACTTATTTAATACCATGATAGCACTGGTTAAAATAATTATGAAACCCCTGGCTATAGCCAAAGAAGTCATCGCCGAAAAAACAAAATCGACATCGTGAACCTGAGTTATGTCCAACTTACTCTGATCCGGACGCTACCCTTCTTCCATAGGTGACGCTTCATGCCTCCAATTGTCTGTATTGTCGGAAAATCCGACTCCGGGAAAACGACTTTGCTGGAAAAACTGATCCCGGCCCTGATCCGACTGGGGCTTAAGATCGGGACAGTGAAACATGACGTCCATGGTTTCGACATAGACCATCCGGGAAAGGATTCCTATCGGCACAAGCAAGCCGGCGCGGCCACGATCATTATCTCCTCTCCGGCCAAAATGGCCATGGTCAAGGACGTGGATCATGACCAGACTTTGAGCGAACTGGCCGGGTATTTCCACGACGTTGATCTTATCCTGTCCGAAGGATACAAACGGGAAAGCCATCCCAAGGTTGAGATATTTCGGTCAGAAGTCCACCCGGAGCCGCTTTGCCGCCATGACGATCATCTCATCGCCTTAGTCACCGATACCGACCTGGACTTGGGCGTGCCCCGTTTCGGCCTGGAGGCTACCGAGGCCCTAGCCCAATTCCTGATGGACAGGTTCGTCTCGAAACCGGCCTGATTGGAATCAGGAAGCAACCATCTTCGCTCCGGAGTCGGAGTCGGCCGGAGCCCGCCTATTCCCGCCTCATTTCCATCGCGGTATGGTATTCACCTCGACATGCAGCCCGATTGCACCTGGCTCGATGATACAGAGCGCGCTGGGCCGCCAATACGCGGCCATCCTCGCCTTGCCAAATCTCCAAAGCCGGTTGCTGGATGGCGCGAGAAAACGAAAACGTCAACGCCCAGGGCAGTCGCGACTTGAATCTAACATTCATAGCATTCAACCGGGCTGAGGCCAGTTCACCGGATTGGCCGCCCGACAAGAACGCAATCCCCGGAACGGCCGCGGGGACGGCTCGCAAGAGACATCTCACCGTGGCGTCGGCCACCTCATCCACTGAATCTTGCTTGGGGCAGGTCAATCCCGGAAGCGTCATGTTGGGCTTCAGGATCATACCCTCCAGTGTCACCCGCTGGGTGTAGAGCTGGTCGAAAACCGTTCGCAGAACTTCTTCCGTTACCGCACAGCACCGCTCCAGGGTATGCTCGCCCTCCATAAGCACTTCCGGTTCAACGATCGGGACCAGTCCAGCCTCCTGGCACAACGCAGCATAGCGAGCTAACGCCTGGGCATTGGCCTCAATGCAACCCCGGCTGGGAATGCCGTCGCCCACGGTAATCACCGCGCGCCATTTGGTAAAACGGGCGCCCAGTTGAAAGTATTCCGCCAGGCGGCCGCGCAATCCGTCCAGACCTTCAGTTATTTTCTCTTTGGGATGACCAGCCATATCCTCTGCCCCGGTGTCAACTTTGATGCCGGGAATGATTCCCGCATCGGTGATGACCTTAACGAAGGGAGTGCCATCCTTCTTTTGTTGGCGGATAGTCTCGTCATAGAGGATGGCACCGTTGATGCACTCACCGAGACCGGGCGTGGTCAGAATCAGCTCCCGATAGGTGCGCCGGGCCTCCTCGGTCTGGGGAATCCCCAACCCGGCAAATCGTTTGTTGCAGGTGGAGGTACTCTCATCCATGGCCAGAAGACCTTTGTCCTCCGCGACCATCGCCCTGGCCACGGCCATAAGTTTTTGTGAATTCATCTATAATATCTCCCTAATTTTACAGATTATTAATCGATCAGGCGCAGACCATATTAAGACTTCTTCAATCTTTCCAAGGCCTCCACTTTAGCCAGACGGCGTCTGAACCGTTCCAACCCCTTGAACTGGGCGCTCAGGAAAATCTGGACTAAGTCCCAGGAAAGCGCATGCCCGGTGACCCGGCCACCCAGACACATAACGTTCATGTCGTCATCCTCTACTCCCTGATGAGCGGAGAAGGAATCTGTGATCAAGGCCGCCCGCACTCCGGGCACCTTGTTGGCCACAACGCAAGCCCCTACCCCGCTGCCGCAAATGGCCAGGCCCCGGGTGACCTCACCCCTGGCCACCGCCCAGGCCAGAGGTACCACAAAATCCGGGTAATCATCTCCTGCAACCAACTCTTGAGCGCCGAAGTCGGCCACCGCATAACCCGCGGCTGTGAGGTCCTCAGTCAGTTGCGCTTTCAATTCAAACCCACCATGGTCTGCAGCCAACCCAACGCGCATCATTTCTCCTCCACGCCCAGCGCTTCGAAGCCGGAGATGACGTCGAACAGTTCCTCATCGATGCCACTCTGTCGAAAACGATGGAATGTCCGGTTGAGGTCCTCCAGTAATTCGCCGATGTTTTTGTCGGCCCGTTGCATCGCCGCCAGACGGCTAGCGTTTTCGCTGGCGAGGGATTCGGCGCAAGCCCGGAAGAGCGAGACGAAAAGATATTCACGGATGAGCGCCCGCAAGGTCGCGGCGCCACCACCTATGACCTCGGGCAGGTTTCTCGTCGGCCAGGGAAGTTCGGCCAGGTTGCGCCGCCAGTTTTCGTCCAGCGGTAGCAGTCGCTGACTGACGGGCGCATAAATCTCCCCGGACGTGGGACGGTTGTAGAAGAGGTGGAGTTCGGTGACTTCACTCTGGCTGTGATGTGTCTCGGTTTCCACGAGAATCTGCCCGACGAGCGGGGTGATGGCTTTGACGGAGTTCGGCACGCTGAAGAGTCCCCTCAGCGGTAGGCCCGCGTCCGCCAGGCGCGCCTGAACGCGCTCACCCACGGCCCAGACCTCGGGTTCGGCCGGCAGAGCCGCCAGCATTTTGACCGTATAATCGGCCACCACATCATTAAATCGGCCCACCAGTCCCTGGTCTGAGCCGAACACGACCGCACCAACCGTGCCCACAACTGTTCGTCTTTTTGGTTCTGCAATCAAGGATGTCGGCCCGCTTTCCCGGAAGCAGGTGCGCAACCCCAGTTCAACAGTGCGATAGTAGTCGGCCAACGCGTTCACTGAATTCTCGTATTGTCCGATGCTCGAAGCGGCCACGGCCTTCATCGTGCGGACGACGGATTGCAGATCCCCGGCCCCGCCGATCTTTCGGCGCAGACTGGCCATGGTGTCGCTCATGACTTCTCCTCGGGTTCAGGCTCAGGTTTGGCTTCCATTTGGACTTCCGGCTTAGATTCGGGTTCAGGCTGGGGCTGGAAGCGAGCGAGGGATTTGCGGGCGATTTGGGTAATCGTTTCCCGATCTTCGTCGCTCAATTTTTCGGCGGTATCCAATCGCTCGCGCACCTCGGCCGGGATATCCGCGGCCATCTCACGTAGGGCCTGCTCGGCCGCTGTCATCTGGTCAAGCGGCACAAAGTCGAAGAGTTCTGCAGTCAACGCCAGCAGCACGGCGATTTGGGCCGGCATGGACACCGGGGCCAATTCCGGTTGTTTGAGGCAGGCGCGAATTCGCCGACCGTGCTCGATGATCTTGTGGGTGTCCGCATCGAGGCGAGCTCCGAACCGGGAAAAGGTTTCGAGTTCCTCAAACTGGGCGTAGGCGAGCTTGAGGTCGCCCGCCACCACGCGGTAGGCCGCGCGTTGCGCTTTACCGCCAACGCGTGAAACGGATTTTCCGACATCGACCGCAGGCAGTACGCCCAATTCGAATAGCGACGGTGAGAGGTAGATCTGTCCATCCGTGATGGAAATCAAGTTGGTCGGAATATAAGCTGAAATGTCCTGCGCTTCGGTTTCGATGATGGGCAGCGCGGTGAGGGAACCGCCGCCGAGTTCCTGGCGCAAGTGGGTCGCCCGTTCGAGCAGCCGAGAGTGGATATAAAATATATCGCCGGGAAACGCTTCGCGGCCGGGCGGACGGCGCAGCAAGAGAGAGAGTTCGCGGTAGGCCCGGGCGTGATGGGTGAGATCGTCGTAAACGATCAGGACATCTCGACCCGTTTCCAGGAAAAACTCGGCGATGCTGGTCGCGGCGTAAGGAGCAATATAGGCGAGGCCAGGCGGGTCGTTCCCTTCGGTCACGACGAGGACGGTGTAATCCATCGCGCCCTTTTCCCGCAAGGTGGCCACGGTTTTCGCCACGGCGGAGGCGCGCTGACCGATGGCGCAATAAACGCACAGCACATGGTGGTCGCGCTGGTTGAGGATGGTGTCGATGGCAATGGCGGTTTTGCCCGTTTGGCGGTCGCCCAGAATTAGCTCGCGCTGGCCGCGGCCAACTGGAATGAGTGCGTCGATGACTTTGAGGCCGGTCTGGAGAGGCACCGTGACCGGAGCGCGGTCCATGATGTGCGCGGCGGGGCGTTCGACGGGCAGGCGTTTGCTGGAGGCCACCGGCCCGTGGCCATCGAGTGGCCGGCCTAGCGGGTCGATGACGCGCCCCAGCAATCCATCGCCCACAGCCACATCCATGACCCGGCCCGTGCGCCGGACTTCATCTCCCGCGTGGAGATGCCAGTATTCCCCGAGCAGAACAACGCCAATTTCGTCAGCGTCCACGTTGAATGCAATGCCGAGCACATCGCCGGGAAAGGTCACCAATTCATCATAGCCCACCCCGGGGAGACCCGACACCTTGGCGATGCCGGTGGCGACACTGGTGATCAGGCCCACCTCTAGTGGTCTCAGTTGCGGCGTGAATGCTTCCCGCACCTGGCTTATTCCCGCAAACGCGCTGTCGAAAACATTCTGGAGGCTCTCGGATTCCATGCTCACTGGCTCCTTGTTTCGGGCTCAGGTCCGGAGGGTTTAGGCACAGCTTGGGCTTCAACCTGGTCCTTTTCTTTAAGGAGTTCGTCGATGCCAGTTTCCAGCGACGCCAGATAATCCGCGATGCTCCACGCTACCTTATGTCCATTCGTGGTGAGTTCAATGCCGCTGATCAGGTCTGGCGACGTCTTGAACTGGATTTGAGTCGCCTCGCCCAGGGTTTCTTTGATCGCCCCGGTAGTTGAGTCACACTGGGCCGGTGAAAGGTCGAAGGTGGTCCGAACGATCACAGGGCTTGACGATTCTTTGAGCGCCGAGGTCAGCGTTTCCTTTTCCTCTCCACTTAACTCCCTCAACCGACGAACAAAGACGTCAACCATCCGCTCTTCCAAACTCGTCTCGGCCAGGTCGGCCAGCACCTTTCGGGCGATGGCAAACACTTCCTGCTGGGTCCGGCGGCCGATGGCTTGATGTAAATTATGTTGCTCGTTTCTCAACGTTTCCTGCCGTTTGGCGCTCAAAGATGCGGCGGCTTTCCGGGCTTCGTCGAGGAGACGTTGACGTTCGGCCTGCGCCTCGTCCGTTGCTTGGGTCCAGAGCGCGGCGCGCTGCCGGTCGAACTCCTCGTTTTTGTGCTGGAACTCGTCGCGCTCCTTTTGGGCTTCGGCCCTTTTCGCGTCGGCGTCGGCGAGGGCCGTGGCGATCCGCTTCTCCCGCTCATCGATGGCGTGGCGGATGGGCTTGTACAGAAAGCGCTTCATCAACCAGACCAGGATGAAAAAGTTGAGGGCCTGCGCCACAATGGTGAACCAATCGAATAACATAGGCTTACTTTCCGGCGGCTTTGGCGATGACGTGGTTCCAGAACGGGTTGGCGAAGATGAGAATCATTGAGACCACGAAGCAGTAGATGGCCGTGGACTCGATCATGGCCAGGCCCACAAACAAGGTCCGGGTGATGGTCGCAGAGGCGTCAGGCTGCTGGGCCAGTGAACTCAGGGCCGTCGCAACCGCCTTCCCTTCCGCCAGTGCCGGCCCCATAGTGCCGAAACCGGTGGTGATGCCGGCGATGACGATTGACGCTACCGCGATAATGGTCATATTATCCATAGGATCTCCTTTTGTTGTCGTGGCTCATGCTTCAAGGTTTTGTATCGGGTTCAGGCTTGGCTTACGGACTCGCGTGGCGGCCGCGATGTAAACCGCAGCCAGGATACTGAAAATGTAGGCCTGGACCATGCCGGTGAGCAGACCTAGGGCCGTCATGATGATCGGGAAGATGAAGGGCGTAATAGTCAGTAGGATACCGATTATCATCGCCCCGCTCATCATGTTGCCGAACAAACGAACGGCCAGGGCCAGGGTGCGCGAAATTTCGCTGATGATGTTAAACGGCAGCATGATGAACGTCGGCTCCACATAGGACTTGAGGTACTCGTTCACCCCTTGCTCTTCGATGCCGAAGAACGGCACGGCCACAAACACACACAGGGCCAGTGCAGCCGTGGTGGAGAGCGACCCGGTCGGGGGCTCATAGCCGGGAATGACGGTGCAGAGACTGGATGCGGCGACAAACAGGAAGAGCGTGCCCAGAAAACCGAGATATTTTTGCGGCTGACTCAGGCCGACCTCTTCAATTTGCTTTTCGATGCCGGTGACGACGATTTCCAGAAAGTTCTGCCATAGGGAACGCTTTAGACCCGTGGAAAATTTGCGGGTAATGATTTTTGAACCGATGGCCAGCACAAGCATCAGTCCCCACGTAAACACAATGGTGGCGTTGAGTTTGAGAAACCCGTATTGCCAGAAGATCATTTCATCGGGACTAAGACGCATGGCCGGCCTCCTGCGCCAGGCAAGTCGGCTTTTCCGCCGCCCGGGTCAGCCGGATCACGATAAGGCGCGCCACGACAAATCCAAGGAGACACAGCAGCAGCCGCTCCCAATGACCGCCGGAAATAAAGTAAAATCCTGCCAGGGCAAGGCTCATCCGCAGCAGCAGGCTGCCGAAGCACCAAAGCGCCGACCGTTTGGATGAGACGACCTGGCGAACCGTCCACCACAGGCCGCCAAAAAACATCGCCCCGAGCAAAACGCCCGTCACCAAAGCCAACACCAGAGTCAAAGGTTCATTCATCCTTACTCTCCTGTTCCTCTCGCATTTCCTTTTCTTCCTTGGCCACCCAATGCCAGGCGTTCAAACAGCCGATGACCAGGCCGATGATCAGCAGCATCAGCGTCCAGGAATGACTTCCGGGATGGTGATTGTCCAGCCAGATACCCAACGCCGCGCCGAGTAGTGTCGGAACCACCACCGACCAGCCGATAAGCCCCATCATACCCAGGCCAAACCAAACGCCTGGCGTAGCGTTACGTCGCGCCTTGATTTTGCGCGTCGCCTTCGCTTCGATCTCCCGACTCAAGGCAGTCCGGTCTTTGACGCTTTTGATTTCTGATTTTTCACTCATGATGAAACTCCGCCAGGCGGCGGATGAAACTGCTCTCCATTTTCGCCATCACCGAGCGGACGTTCTGCTCCCGCTCGTTCACGTTCACAAACTCCCGTTCCACCGCCTCATGCAGTTGGGCCAGGTCAGTTCCGCCAATTGCGTTGCGCACGGAGACGAACACGTCCAGGCCGGTCTTGACCAGCACCCCTTCATCGACAGCCACGTAAACCTCGCCCTCCGCTTCGTTTTCGTAGGTCAGAATCCCAGGCGCGAGCGCGGCCACGCAGTCTAGTCGGCGGGGCAAGAGTCCGAACGAGCCATCGCGGGTCTCCGCAACGATGCGTGAAACTCCGGTTTTCTCGGCGAAGATTCGGAACGGCAGGAGAACCTTAAGATTCATGAGTGTCGGTTGCGGCATGTTCGACCTCTGGCTTAGGTTTCGGCTCGGGCGGCGATGGCGGTTCGGGTTCGGCTTCGGGCTGGGACTCGATGGCGGGCTGCGGGTCGCCGTTGGTCTCGGTTTTAGACTCAGGTTCGGCTTTGGTTACAGATTGGCCGGTTTTAGATTTTCCCTTCGCTTCGTCGATCGCCCCGATCATGTACAGTGCCCGCTCTGGGTAGTCCTTAAATTCATCGCTCAGGATTCGTTCGCAGCCCTCGAGAGAGTCTTTGAGGCTGACGAGTTTTCCCTTGATGCCGCTAAATTGCTCGGTGACGAAAAACGGCTGCGTGAGGAATCGCTCCAGCCGCCGGGCCCGGGCGACTACGTTGCGGTCTTCCTGGGCCAGTTGTTCCAGGCCGAGCATGGCAATGATGTCTTTGACATCTTCGTACTGGGCCAGCGTCCGCCTGATTT
>JADFXK010000026.1:17317-21330 GCA_015233625.1 Deltaproteobacteria bacterium
CCAATGATGCCCGGCGTGGCCATTTTGGAACTGGATTGCAGCAGATCGATAGCCGGGTAGAGGCCTTCGCCCGCCCGCTTGCGTGAAAGCACGATGGACGCCGAGAGATGTGAAAACATATGCACCGCCGCCGGGTCGGTCAAATCGTCCGCCGGCACATACACCGCTTGAATTGAGGTGATGGCGCCGGTATCGGTGTTGGCGATGCGTTCCTCCAACTCCGAGAGTTCGGTGCCCATGGTGGGCTGATAGCCCAGCCGCGACGGCATTTGCCCCATCAACCCGGATACTTCCGAGCCGGCTTGAATAAACCGGAAGATATTGTCAATGAGCAGCAACACATCGCGATGCTCGTCGTCCCGAAAATACTCAGCCATCGTCAGCGCGGCGTGGCCCACCCGGAACCGGCTGCCCGGCGGCTCGTTCATCTGGCCAAAGATCATCACCATGTTCGGCAACACGCCTGCTTGCTTCATGTCGCGGTAAAGCTCCTCGCCTTCGCGGCAACGTTCGCCGATGCCGCAAAAAATGCTTATGCCCTCTTGATGCTGGATCATGTTGTGGATCATTTCGGTGAGCAGCACCGTCTTGCCCACGCCCGCCCCGCCGAACAGGCCCGCTTTGCCGCCCCGCTCGAGCGGCACCAGCACATCGATGACTTTGATCCCCGTCTCGAATATCTCGGATTTGGTGGAACGCCGGGCTAACACCGGTGGGGCTCGATTGACTGTTCGCCACTGGACATCCACCGGCGCCGCTTGACGGTCGATGGCGTTCCCAAAAACGTCGAACATTCTCGAAAGAATTCCTTTGCCGACCGGCGCCATCAACGGCCCGCCCGTGTCTTCCACCGCGACGCCCCGGGCGAGGCCTTGGGTGGGCGTCAGGGCTATTCCACGCACCCGATGCGCGTCGAGTTGAGCTAAAACCTCAATGGCGATTTTCCCCTCCTTCGCGTGCAGCAACGAATAGATGGGCGGCAAATGTGTATCGAACTGTATATCTACGACACTGCCGCGCACAGACACTACCGCGCCGAAGTTAGAAGGACTGGTTTTGTTTTGCATGTTTACTTTCTTTGATCCACCGGGCAAGGAGGACTCATAACTTCTTTAATCCCGAGCCAGCGCTTCGATGGGATCGAGTTGGGCGGCTTTTCTCGCCGGAAGATAGCCAAATATAATGCCCGTCAAAAAAGCACAGGCAAAGGCGATGACTATTGGTGCAGCCGTGAAAATCACGCGCCAGCCTGCAAGCGTGGAGGTAGCCAAACCGCCGCCAATGCCGACCACGACACCCACCAGACCGCCGATAAAGCAGACCATCACGGCCTCGGTAAGAAATTGAAACAACACGTCGAAGCTGCGTGCCCCAATGGCCATGCGAATGCCGATTTCGCGTGTCCGTTCAGTAACCGAAACCAGCATGATGTTCATCACGCCAATGCCGCCGACAACGAGCGAGATCACGGCGATCGCCGCCAGGAGATAGGTCAGCGTATTCTGCGTTTCATTGGCCGTGGCGATGGTATCGGCCATGTTCCTGATATTGAAGTCTTCCTTGCGATGGCGGTGAACAAGCAGCGTATGGAGTCCGGCTTGCACTACGCTCATGTCCGCGTCCGGCTTCACTCTCACGATGATATGCTTAAAAAAGCGTTGTCCAAAGATGCGCGCCCCAGCCGTTGTGTAGGGCAACCAGACGGAGTTATCCAGATCGTCTCCCCGGGGGGTCGAGCCTTTGCTGGCCATGACGCCAATGACCAGGAACGGCGCGTTGCCAATGAGCACGTACTGCCCCAGAGGATTCGTACCAGTTGGGAACAGGTTCTTTACTACGGTCTGGCCGAGCGTAACGACCTGGGCATAGCGCTTCACGTGTTCCGCCGAGAAGAACACGCCGGACTGCGGCGGCCAATCGTGCACTTGTGGAAAGTCTTCGCCGGTTCCGACCGCCGTGACCAACAAGTCCTGGTCGCCAAAGCGCAGTAGTGAAGATAACTCCGTTTCCGGATTCGCCTGGGCGACACCCGGCACACTATCGATGAACGGCAAATCTTCAGGTAGGAAACTGGTCACGATTTCGCCTGAGGCGCGAACCGCGGGCGGCCCCCGCTCAATCGTCAACAGGTCGGTGCCCATGGCCTGGATGCGCTCCAGGACATCCTGCTTCGCGCCATTGCCGATCGCCATCAGCGCGACCACCGAGGCGACACCGATAATGATACCCAGCATGGTCAGTGCGGTCCGCATTCGATTATGCAGCAGCGAACGAAAGGCCATCTTCAGAGCTTCGCCGAGGACAGCCACACCCGGCTTGACATCCTGTGCCGTTTCGTCAGTCTGCGCCAGATGACAGGCCTCCCCTTTCTGCTGCTGGTCGTCGGATGTGATACGTCCATCTGTAATGCGAACGATGCGGTGGGCGTAAGCGGCGATATCGCTGTCGTGGGTCACCAAGATTATCGTGCGCCCTTGCCCGTTCAGCTTCTCCAGAATAGCCATGACCTCCTTGCCGCCCTGGCTGTCGAGCGCTCCAGTAGGTTCATCGGCCAGGATCACCGGCCCGCCGTTCATGAGGGCGCGGGCGATGCTGACGCGCTGTTGCTGGCCGCCGGAAAGCTGGTTGGGATGGTGCTGTAGTCGGTCGCTCAGTCCGAGTTCTCGTAACAAGTCACTGGCGTGCGCCTCTCGCTGAGTTTTAGCCATACCGCGGTAAACTGCTGGGACTTCTGCATTTTCAACGGCACTCAGATCGGACATCAGGTTGTAGCGCTGGAAAATGAAGCCAAACGTATCGCGCCGCAGCGCGGCCAACTCATCGCCGCCGAGACTGGCTACCTCGACGCCACGGATGTAATAGGAACCGCTTGACGGCTTGTCGAGACAGCCGATAATATTCATGAGGGTGGACTTACCCGAGCCGGATGTGCCCATAATGGCGACAAATTCGCCGCACTCAATCACCAGGCTTACCTCTTTCAGCACTGTCAGCGGCTCGCCGCCCGATGTATAGGTGCGGTTAACAGCTTTCAATTGGAGCAGAGGTAACGACATCATCGTCCCTTCTGAGCGCTCAGCGCACTTTTCGTATTACCCTTTACCGTGATCTCCCTGATCACGACCCGCTCCTTCTCCTTGAGACCGTCTTTGACTTCCGCCGAGATTTCGCTCTTGATGCCGATCTTGATCGTTCGCGGCACGACGCGGCCATCGGCTTTCAGCACCTGGATCTTGACTTCCGATTCTTCCCCGGCATTACCGATGGCGGCGGTCGGGATCATCAAAACGCCCTTCACCTGGGCCAACACGATGAAGACCTGTGCCGTCATCTGAATTTTCAGTTCACGCTCCGCATTGGGAATATCGAACAGCACATCGTAGAACACCACGTTGTTGATGAGTTCCGGGGTGGGAAGGATTTGCCTGATCTTGCCGTTCCAACGCCGGGGCTGGCCAAGGACATTGAAATAGACGTTTTGGCCGGGCTTGACGCGAGAAATGTCCGCTTCCGAGACTTGCGCCCAGACCGTCATGGTGTTCATGTCGGCAATCCGCAGGATATTCGGGGCCTGCTGACTGGCGTTGAGTGTTTGTCCTTCCAGAATGGCGATGGAAACGATTTCGCCAGCCATCGGCGCCGTGATTTTAGTATAACCCAAATTGGCTTTAGCCGTGTCTACAGCCGCCTTTCCTTGCTTAATCTGAGCTGTGAGCGAAGCGACGTCGGCGATAGCGACATCATAAGCGGCCCGGGCGATATCACGGTCGCTAGTGGAGATGGCCTCTTTCATCTCCGTGAAGAGTTTCTCGTTGCGAGTCCACTGAATTTTGGCGAGCACAAGTTGCGCCTCTTTCATAACCCGCTGAGCAGTCATACTTTCGAGCGTTGCCCTGGCCGCGGTGAGCGCGGTGTCCGCCAGAACCGGATCAATTTCGGCGAGCAACTGGTTCTCTTCCACTTGATCGCCGCGCTTGACCTTCAGCGATTTAAGCTTGCCTGAGGTCTGAGCG
>JADFXK010000270.1:0-415 GCA_015233625.1 Deltaproteobacteria bacterium
AGGGCCCTGGAGAAAGCTGGGCTGCGGCGGATAAGAATTCACGATCTGAGGCATAGCTTTGCTAGTTTGCTCATCCAGGCAGGGGAGTCTCTTGCTTATGTTAGGGATCAACTCGGTCATCACTCGATCCAGGTCACAGTGGACATTTATGGACATCTGACCCCAGGAGGGAATAAACAGGCGGTGGACAGGTTGGACGACCAGGACTACTCAGCCGCAACCATCCGCAACCTATCCGCAACCAACAATAAAAAAGGACCTAACCTCTTGGGCTAAGTCCTTGTATTTCCTGGTGGGCCGTCGGAGGCTCGAACTCCAAACCTACTGATTAAGAGTCAGTTGCTCTACCGGTTGAGCTAACGGCCCGGATGTGGTGCGATCAAGTTCGTCCCTTGTATACCTTCGATTCCGGCCT
>JADFXK010000270.1:425-5921 GCA_015233625.1 Deltaproteobacteria bacterium
AGCAAAAATTTTACCAGGGTGGCTATCGACCGGTCAAGTGAGCCGAAGTGTCCCAATAAGATCAGTGATTTTTGCAACTCCGGAGTCAATTAAGAAGGCCGTAATTCCTTCGAGTACATTCATGGTGACCGTGGGATTGAAAAAATTGGCTGTGCCGATCTGGATGGCGGTGGCCCCGGCGATAAAGAATTC
Source organism: Deltaproteobacteria bacterium (assembly GCA_015233625.1). Classification (GTDB taxonomy): domain Bacteria; phylum Desulfobacterota; class JADFXK01; order JADFXK01; family JADFXK01; genus JADFXK01. The sequence continues at coordinate 618 of JADFXK010000270.1, forward strand.
CACCGCATCTTGCCAGGTGCTGATGCCTCCGACCCCGATCACCGGCACATCCACCGCCCTGGCTACCTGCCAGACCATCCGCAAGGCCACCGGTTTAATCGCCGGACCGGACAAGCCTCCCGTGACGTTGGCCAGCCTGGGCCGCCGCGTGGTCAGATCAACGGCCAGGCCCAGCAGCGTGTTGATCACGGTTAAACCATCTGCCCCGGCATCAACCGCAGCCCTGGCCATGACCGTAATGTCGGTCACATTGGGGGTCAACTTGACCAGCAGGGTCTTCCTGGTGACGGCTCGGACCCGGGCCGTCAACCTGGACGTGGCCACGGGATCAGCCCCAAACACCAGGCCCCCGGCCGCGACATTGGGGCAGGAAATATTCAGCTCGATGGCGTCCACCCCCTCCTGGTCGGACAGCGCCGCCGCAATCTCAACATATTCGTCTTCGGTCTCACCCAGGATGTTGACCACCAGGGCCGGAGCCAGGGGGCGCAAGTAGGGCAGCTTGTCCCTGATAAAAGCGGTCAGTCCCACATTCTGCAATCCAATGGCGTTTAACATCCCGGCCGCGGTCTCCACGATCCGGGGGGGCGGATTGCCCGGCCGCGGTCTTAAGGAGATGCCCTTGACGACCAGGGCGCCCAGCCGATTTAGATCTACAATTCCGGCATATTCTTCGCCATAGCCGAAAGTCCCGGAGGCGGTCATAACCGGGTTGGCCAACTTGAGACGGCCCAAAGTAACAGTCAAGTCCGGATGATTCATGAGTTAAACACCTCCCCGGCATCAAACACCGGACCCTCCCGGCACACCCGCAAGTAAGCCGGACCTGGGGTGTCGGCTTTCCGGACGACGCAGCCTAAGCAAACGCCCAGGCCACAAGCCATGCCGGTTTCCAACGACACCTGACAGGGGCACCCCGCCGCGGCGGCCAGACCGGCCACGGCCTGAAGCATGGCCTTAGGCCCGCAGCTAACCACGCGAATCGGTTCAGAAGCGGCCTCCAACTGCTCTTGGACCAGGCTGGTGACCAGTCCGGGCCGTCCCAGCGATCCGTCCTCAGTGGTGATCTGGAGCCTTACTCCTAATTCGGTCAATTCTTCCCGGCATAGAATGTCGGCCCGACCCCTCCCCCCCGCCAGGACGGTGACTTCATCCGGCCGGCAAAAACCACGGCTGATCAGGTCCTGGGCCAGAAAAAAGAGCGGAGCCAGTCCAATCCCTCCCGCCACCAACAACACCCGGCCCGGGGCCAGAAGAAATCCCCGACCCAGCGGACCGGTGACCGCGAAAGTCTCTCCCACGGCGGTCCTAGCCAGGATTCGGGTGCCTTGACCGACCACCCGAAACAGGATGTCGAAACGGTCGCCCATCACTCGATGAATGGAAAACGGCCTGGGGAGCAACGGATCAACCGCCTGGCTGACCCGGACCATAACGAACTGTCCCGGCCTGGCCGCCGTGGCAATCTCCTCACCCATGAGCGAAAGATGGTAAACATCGTTCGTGATCCGCCGGGTGGCCACCACTTTAGCCTGGATATGACGGGGTGACCCGGAAAAGGGCTCGGTGATGCCGGACGTTGGATTCGGATCAGTTTGGAACTGACTTTGATTTTTATCCATAGGTGCCTTATATTATACAGGTGCCTTATAAAGTTCAGGAGAGTTGGTGGTAAAGGACAAGAATCACTGCGGCTGTTTTGCCCGCCGCGGACTTTGAATATGAAAGATCGTTACGTTTTTTCCGGCATTCAAATTCCCGTCGCACACCACAAAAATTGTTAATAATATCAATAAAGAGCGACTAATCTGAAATATACATCAAGTAAACCGAATGTGGATCTTTTATCATATTGCTTGCCCTGTTACCAGATTTTTTATTAAAATGAGAACAAATGGGTAGCCCCATATTTGCTCTGACTGGAGAACCGGACGTGAGGACCGGAGCTATTTCCAAAATGAAGCGTCGCCTTGAGGGGCTAGACCGGCCATCCAGCCGGACCGGGGCACCCAGGGTGTCTTCTCCTGAATTATTCCAGCAGATGCCGAATTCCAGACTTTCAGACTGGAATTGATCAGAAACAAAGCTTATCTTTAGGAGAGGGATGATGAAACATTTTTTCGTGGTGTTCGTTGTATTCATCTTCGGCCTCGTCGCCTCATGCACCGGGGGAACGACAAATGACGGCCCCTCGGCGACCGGGACAGGTGAGGCCGGGCGCGGTGCGATCAAGCTCTACTCCGCGGCCAAGAAAGGATATGTCATGGCAGAAAAAGTCGTTAAGACCAAGGCGGAATGGCGGCAACTCCTCACTCCGGAGCAGTACCACGTCACCCGCGAGGCCGGGACCGAACGAGCCTTTTCCGGAATCTACGCCAATAATCATGACCAGGGGATCTATCAATGCATCTGCTGTGGTAACGATCTGTTCAGTTCGGCGACTAAGTTCGAGTCGGGGACCGGCTGGCCCAGCTTCCGGCAACCAATCGCCCCGGAAAACGTCATTACTCGGTCGGATAACACTCTATTTACAGAAAGAACCGAGGTGCTATGCAGCCGCTGCGAAGCCCACTTGGGACACGTCTTCAATGATGGTCCGCCGCCGACCGGACTTCGCTATTGCATGAATTCTGCGGCCCTGAAATTGGTCAAGGAGGAATGAGGTTGCCCCTCGCGAAAGATGAGGTCAACCGGCATCAAAAAGGAGGAAACACCATGAGTTCAATCATGTCAATGTCTATGTTAGTCGCGGTATTTTGTTTGTCAGTGATCCTCCTGGCCCCGACGAGAACACCGGCGGCTCAGAAGTTAGAGACGGCTACTTTTGCTGGAGGCTGCTTCTGGTGCATGGAGGCGCCCTTCGACTCGCAACCCGGGGTCGTCTCAGTCACTCCCGGCTACACCGGTGGGAGCGTCAAGAATCCCACCTATGAACAGGTGTCGGCCGGCGGGACGGGCCACGCGGAATCGGTTCAGATCGTTTATGATCCGCTTCTCATCAGTTATAACCAACTGCTTGAAATTTTTTGGCATAACATCGACCCCACCGTGACCGACCGTCAGTTCTGCGACCGGGGACACCAGTACCGCTCCGCCATCTTCTACCAGGGTGAGGCCCAACGGAAAATGGCTGAGGAGTCAAAGGCGGCCCTGGAAAAGAGCAAACCATTCCAGGGACCGGTCGTTACGGAGATCTCGCCGGCGAGCCAGTTCTACCCGGCCGAAGAATATCACCAGCACTATTACAAGAAAAACCCCTTGCGGCACAAATACTATAGGACCACTTGCGGCCGGGACCGACGGCTCAAGGGATTCTGGGGAAGTGACGTCGGGCATTGATGGAACTCTCGACTGATTGCTTGTTTGTCGTTGCTTGGTGCTGATCGTTTTCAACAGGTAACCAGCAACAATAGCGATCAGAAGCGTCACTTATGTCCGTTGTCGATTTGTTGATGAGGAAGAGCTTCTTGGTCAATTGCGCGCGGATGTTAAAAATCTCCTTGCTTTTCCACCCCGCCTGTGCTAAATAGATTCTTTTTTGCCTGGCGAGAGCTAGGCTCCCATATCTGAATATTAAGCTCTGAATCAGGAGAGAACCATGTCAAAGAATTGCGAGATCTGCGGCAAGCACCCGGTTGTCGGGAACAACGTCAGCCATGCCAATAACAAAACCAAGCGCAGGTGGTATCCAAACCTGCAACGGGTCCGGACCGTGCTAAACGGAACGGTGCGACGGATCCGGGTCTGCACCCGATGCCTGCGTACCGGTTCGGTGGTCAAGCCGGCCTGATGTCCCCCGAAACAGCTCGATCATACTGGGCCTCAACCCTTAGGGACGACCTGGAAAACAGACGGAACACGACCTCCAGGATCTTCCCTTAAGGGAACGCCGGCCGCCCCCCTTCCCTACCACCCCAACCACCGACTGACCCTTTTCAGAACCGCCCAATCCTTTCCCGCCCCAAAATATGCCCCATCTACCCAGGCTTCGCCCTGGAAGCATCACGATCTATCCCAAGACCGCGCCGGCCCCAAAATAATAAAAGAGGCTCTGTTATTGAATATACAGCATCTTTTTAATCTCTGTGGTTGATTTTTTCTGCGCCGTTAATTAGGTTGATCATGGCCGAAAGTACGTCCGGTTCCATGCCTTTCCAGCAATTCTAATTTTGCATTCCCGGCCACCTCTTTTTTTGACAGGATTAACAAGATTAACAGGAGTTATGTACCATGATAATCCTGTTGATCCTGTTAATCCTGTCAAAATTATAATTGCTGATGCCTTTCTTACCCTGACCAGTTTCCGGGATATTCCGATGCCAAGTCCAGATAGAATCATGATTCCAAAGCCGACGATTAAGACCGCCCGCCCGGCGAAAACTTTATTCCCAGCCCTGATCATTACGGCGATGCTGTCTTTGGTCCTTTTTCCGGTTGCCGCCGTCGCCTTGCCTGACACCCTGGTCAAGACTTTTACCGTGGGCGCCCGCCCCTGGGCCGGGGTCATGGATAGCGCAGGGCAGAATCTTTACGTCACCGGCGCTTCTGCCAACGCCATCTCCATCATCAATATCGCCACAGGGGCGGTGACCGTGAATGCCATCGCCGTTGGTAATACTCCCCAGGGGTTGGCCTTGACTCCGGACGGCCGGTACCTGTATGTGGCCAATCAGGGAGATAACACCGTGTCTAAGGTGGACCTCACCTCCCGACAAGTGCTTAAGAGCATCGGAGTGGATGCGCAACCGGCTGATGTGGTTATTTCTAAGGACGGTCTGACCGTTTTTGTGTCCTGCTACGCCGGCGGCACGGTCTCCCTTATTTCAACCACGACCGACACCGTATCCGCTGGAATAGTTCTAAATTCCGGTCCCTGGGGCCTGGCCCTGGACCCAGCCGGACAGTATCTCTACGTGGCCGGTTCCGCGGCTAATACCGTATTCAAAGTACGGCTGGTAGATCTCGTAGTTACCGTTTCCGGGGCAGTGGATGGGCAACCCCTATATCTTGCTCCTAGCAGTGATGGGACCTATGTTTATGTCACCTGCTCCATCGGGGGCACGGTCCTGAAATTATCGGCCGCCGATCTGACGGCCAACCGGGCCGTGAACCGGGCCGGCGCCCCTTTCGGGCGGGCTCTTACCAAGGACAATAATACTCTTTTTGTGGCAGATACCCTGGCCGGCAGCCTGAAGATCGTCACCACGGCCGACATGACCATCACGGCCAATCAACCCACTGCCGGCAAGGGCCCGGCCGGAGTCCGGCTATCGCCGGATGGTCATTGTCTCTTGTCCATGACTT
>JADFXK010000271.1:0-509 GCA_015233625.1 Deltaproteobacteria bacterium
CCAGTAACATGTGCCCTTGTCTGCGTCGATTGTAGCCGGATCAAGCCTGGCTCGACCGCACTTCGCATAACAATGAACGCAAAAAAATCGGAGGCGGCCAGCCCAGATTAGACAATGATATTGCGCTTGACCAGAAATTTCGCTATGATAAGGAATAGAGGCAGGGACCTGATGCCGCTTTCGGAAAAGAAAAAGCCGTTAAAGACTCGGAGAAGGCAAGATAAGGGCACAGAGATCTTCTTTGGCCCTTTATGTAGGTTCTTCCAGCCCTCAGGACCACCTCTGTTTCTCTCCCATTGTCTTCTGCGGCTATGCTTTTGCCAGAGTTTCAATCCACCAGGAAAGATTATGGTCAACTTCTATCTGCTCATTCCATTTTTAGTTTTTGTAATAGAATTCTTTACCTGGACCTATATCTACGCCCAAAAACGAAATATCTCAATAAACCGGGCCTACCTTCTTTTTCAGGGCTCGATGGTCTGTTGGATACTTATCGATGCCATGGCCTG
>JADFXK010000271.1:519-5916 GCA_015233625.1 Deltaproteobacteria bacterium
TTCCCCTGTTCAGGGTGGCATGTATTTTTTGGATCAGCATGGGGTTATGGTTCGTTAACTTTGCCTTAACGGTTATCGAAAAGCCGAAGGGCGTCACCTACTATATGCTGGTGGTTACCTATGGTATAGCGATTATCATCTCGTTGGTCACCGACCTGACGGTTAAGGGGGTGGTAAAGACTTACTGGGGAGCCTTTGTTGATCCCGGGGTTCTTTTTGTCCCCATCGTCATGGCCCTGGTCAGCTTGCCCGTGTCATTTGCTTGCTTTGTCTTAGTGAAAAAAGCCCGGACTATAAATGATATCAGACAAAAGATGCCATTGCTGCTGATCGTTTTCGGGACCTTCCTGACCTTGTCCATCGGGATGGTCACAGATATGATCATGCCCTTTGTTTTGGGACGGGTAGATGTCATTCGCCTTAGTTCTTCGACTACAGTGATCGTTTCCATTTGTGCTTATTTATCAGTAATTAGATATAATTTTCTTTCAATGGGCCTGGATCAGGTCGCAGAAGACCTGTTTAAGTACGCTCAGGAAGGGATCATTCTGATCAGTGGAGACAGGTATATTACCCAGATGAATGATGCCGCAAAGAAACTGTTTAACCTCACCCAGGTGTCACCCAAGGCCTGGTTCATCTCAGATATCTTAGATGACTACTGCGATGACCTGGATTACCAGAACCATGAGATCAGAGTCAACCCGAAAGGTGAAACGAGATATTTACTTTTATCCCAGTTCATTGTCCGGGAGTCGAACCTGGTGCTGGGGAAGCTTATCATGCTCAGGGATATCACCGAACGGAAACTGGCCGAAGAATCTTTAAAGAAAAGTGAAGAACGGCACCGTCTCCTGGTCGAAACCATGAATGATGGTTTGGTGGTGCTTGATGAAACAGGTGTGATCACCTACGTCAATGAGCGATTCAGTGAAATGTTGGGGTATTCCCGGACGGAGATGACCGGCCGGCCCATGATTATCTTTCTTGACCAAACCAACCGAATAATATATGAGGAAAGGATGGCTGGAGGAGACCGCCGTGGGTATGGTTCTTTTGAAATTACCTGGACCTTAAAGAATGATCTCCGGATATCCACCATTATCTCGCCCATGCCGATCCACGATGACGAAGGCCGATTCAAGGGGTCTTTTGCGGTGATCACCGACATTACTGAGCGCAAGCTGGCCGAGGATGCCCTTAGACGGGCCCACGATGAATTGGAGTTGCGGGTGGCCGCCCGAACGGCTGAATTAGCTCAAGCAAATCAACACCTCCAGGAACTTGATCGGATGAAATCCGAATTCCTGTCTTCTGTTTCCCATGAATTGCGGACCCCCCTGACTTCCATCTTGGGGTTCACAAAACTCATTCGAAAGGATTTCTTAAACCTTTTCTTCCCCATGGCCAAAGGTGAGGCAAAAATTGAACGAAAAGCAAACGCCATCTCAGAAAATCTGGAGATCATCGTCCGGGAGGGAGAGCGTCTGACTCGATTGATCAATGACGTGCTTGACCTGGCCAAGATAGAATCGGGCCGGGTCGTCTGGAGAGATTCGACCTTTCCCGTAGCCGATTTTGTGTATCAAGCTGCCCAGGCGGTTAGCGGCCAGTTCCTGACCCGGCCCGATTTGACACTAAGCGTCGTGGTGGGTGAAGACCTGCCCTATCTAAAGGCTGATCGTGACCGATTGGAGCAGGTGCTGATCAATTTACTGAATAACGCCGCCAAATTCACCAATAAAGGTCAGGTGGCGGTTGAGGCCGCGGCCATCCCGGACGGCTGGATCAAGGTCCCGGTCAGAGATACTGGCGTAGGCATCCATCCGGGTGACCTGGAGAAAATATTCGACCAGTTCCATCAGGTGGCCAGAACCGACACTCTGCTGGACAAACCCCAGGGGACGGGCCTAGGCCTGGCCATCTGTCGGCATATAATAGACCATTACAAAGGTCGGATCTGGGCCGAATCCGTTCCCGACCAGGGCAGCGTCTTTACTTTTGTTTTACCCGGCAGCTCCGCAAGGCAACCCGCAACCCCGAACCTAACCAGGTGATCCTTATGACTGAAAACAATAAATCAAAGGACCAACTCATCGTGGAGTTGGCAGAACTCCGTCTTAGGAAGGATACCCTGATTGAGGCGTTGGAGGCCAGATGTCGGAGATCAGAGCAAGCGCTGCGGATCGAAACCGAGTTTAACGACAGTCTCATTCAATCCTCACCTGTCCTATTCATCGCCGTTGCTCCTGATGGCAGCGCCCTGTTTATGAATGAAATGATGCTGACTACCTTGGGGTATACATGTGATGAAGTCATTGGCTTAGACTACGTCAACAATTTTGTTCCAGCGCATGAGCGAACCAGGACCGCAAATATCTTTAAACAGGCCGCCCTGTCCAAAACCGGCATTTTTAATGAACATCCGGTGATGACTAAGGATGGACGCGAACTCTTGGTCGAATGGCACGGGAGGTCAGTGTTTAAAAATGACGGGGAGCTGAATTTCTTCTTTGCCGTCGGGATCGATATCACCGACCGGCGGCTGTATGAGAAATCGCTTCGCCGGGCTTATAAGGATTTAGAAAGACGATATGAAGGAAAAATCGCCGAACTCCACAAGACTTACGAACTCTTAAGGCATGAGATGTCCGAACGCCAGCGGGTCGAGGAAGCCCTCCAAGAACGGGATGAGCGCTACTGGAGCACTTTCCATGCCAACCCCAGTTCCTTGACTATTACCCGAATCAACGATGGTCGCTACATTCAGGTAAATGAAGGATTCCTCCGGCAGACTGGTTACAAGAAGGAAGAGGTCATCGGCAAGACGCCGTTTGAGCTAGATATATTCGTCAATCCGGGAGACCGCCAACGTTTCATCTCTGTCCTCAAGGACTTGGGGGAAGTGTCCGGCTTTGAACTCAAGTACCGAACAAAAGACGGTATCACCAAATACACCCTGCTCTCGGCCAAACCAATTCGTTTTGACGGAGAAGACTGCCTGATTACAGTCGTCACCGATATTTCCGAGCTTAAGCGGGCTGAAGAATCTTTACGGGAGTCTGAGGAAGAAAATAGACTAATTGTCGAAAATGCCAGCGATGGAATTTTTGTCTTCCAGGCTGGAGTGATCAAATTCGCCAATCCTCGTTGCATCGATATCACCGGATATTCTCCGGGCGAGTTGAATCAGAAGTCCTTCTTCGACCTGGTCCATTCCGAAGATCTACCTTTGGTCAGATCAATTTGCCTGGAGCCTAAGACTAAAGAGACAGCAGGCAACCGTTACCCGATCAGATTGTCACACCGATCCGGGCGCCCAGTGTGGGTCGAAATAACTGCCGTACCCATCACCTGGGAAGCCAGGCCGGCTGTGCTTAGTTTTCTTAGGGATATCAATGCCCAAAAGCAACTGGAAAGGGAGCAGGAAAAACTGGAAGGACAACTCCGCCAGGCCCAAAAAATACAGGCCATCGGAACCTTGGCGGGAGGGATCGCCCATGATTTCAACAATATCCTGGCGGCCATCATTGGCTATTCCGAGATGGCCCTAAATGAGGCCATCGACACCTCCCGATCCCACAGGTGGTTGACCCGGGTCATGGAAGCCAGTCATCGGGCTAAAGAATTGGTCCATCAGATACTGATGTTTAGCCGGCAAGATGAAAAGAAACGCCGTTCCGTAGAAATTGCCACTGTGGTCAAAGAGGCCTTGAAACTGGTGCGCGCCTCCATTCCCAGTACTATCGAAATTGAGTTGAACATCAATTCAGACGCCGGCTTTATCCTGGCTGATCCTACCCAGATTCACCAGGTGATCATGAACCTGGCCACCAATGCCGCCCATGCCATGGATGCAGATGGAGGAATCCTATCGGTTGAGATCTCCGATTTGATCATGGAAGAGGGTAAAATGAGTCAGGGTTTAAGCCTAAAACCGGGCCACTATGTGGAACTAACCCTAGGCGACACCGGCTCCGGCATGACTCAGGAGGTCAGGGACAGAATTTTTGAGCCTTTTTTTACCACGAAGGATCAAGGCGAAGGAACGGGCATGGGCCTGTCCGTCGTCCATGGGATCGTCAAGAGCCACGACGGTGGCATAGATGTTTTCAGCGAGCCGGGAAAAGGATCAACTTTCCACCTTTACTTTCCCCAAATGGCCCACGCCCGTCCGGAAGAAACAACAGTTACCCGGCAGATTCCCAGAGGCCACGAGCACATACTATTCATTGACGATGAACCCATGGTAGCCGATATGATCAAAGATCTGCTTGAAAATTTAGGCTATCAAGTCACGGCCATGACCAACCCGGTTGAAGGTTTGGAGACGTTTTGCGCCAAACCTGATCAGTTTGATCTGGTCATAACCGATCAGACCATGCCTAAAATAGTTGGAATCGAATTGGCCAGAAGGGTCTCGGCATTTCGGCCCGAGATACCGGTTATCCTATGCATCGGATTTGATGAGCCCCAACTGGCGGAAAAAGCACAACTGGCCGGCATCCGCCAAATTATGGTCAAACCCTTTTCCAAGCGTGAGCTGGCCGAGTTGATTCGGCAGGTGCTGGACCAGAAATAAGCGCGGATATCAGGTCAACTTGCGCCATAAACTAATCTGCAATTCTAATTTTGACAGGATTAACAAGATTAACAGGATTTCTGGGTCATGATAATCCTGTCAATCCTGTCAAAAAAAAATGGCCGGGAATTGAAAATAAGAGTTGCTGATAAACTAAACTGCGTTCATCTGCGAAATCTGCGGATATTCTTTTAGCCTTTTAATCCAAGGAGATGAGATATGACCAACGAGACATTGGACCGCGACTCCTGGATGACCAAGCCGACCGACCGGTTCATTCTAAAATGGATTAAACTCAACCTGTCCGCCCCCATTACCATCAGACTGGCCGATAAGACCTGGCTTACCCCAGGTATGGTTACGGTGTTCTCCACAATACTGGGTGTGACCGCGGGGCTTATTTTTGCCATGGGGCACGGGCTGACGGCGGGACTGCTGGCCGGTCTGTCACAAGTAATGGACGGGGTGGACGGTCAATTAGCCAGATTGTCCGGGCGGCAAAGCAAGAAAGGCGCTTTTCTGGACTCGGTCCTCGATCGGTATACCGATGGGGCGATGGTCTTCGGCATGTTTATTTACATGGTCAAATTGCCGCCGCCCATTCCGCGCTGGGTGGTATTGATAATTGGCGCCTTGGCTCTCATCGGGAGCAACTTGATTAGCTATTCCAGCGCCAGGGCCAAGGAGTTAGCCCTAGACCTGGGCCGTCCGACCCTGGCCAGCAAGGGGACCAGAATGAGTGTGACTATCTCTTGCGCCCTGGTCAGCGTAATTATTCAGGCCGCCCCGCTGGTCGCCCTATTCTACCTGGCAAT
>JADFXK010000272.1 GCA_015233625.1 Deltaproteobacteria bacterium
AACCCATTGCGGGACTTCTTATTCATGAACTTTGAGCGGTTCTGAAAAGGGAACGTCCCGCATATTCCCGTAACTGTCAAACTTTAGGAGTCCCCCGGCAAAGCCGGGGGTTTACCATTTTAATTATTGGTTAAAACAAGAAGCTCTGAATCGGGATTCGTTGTTCTGCCGGTTCGACGGGGCAAAACTTAGGGCGGTGTTTACCGACAAATACAAAGTGATGGATCACACCAACATGCTGGAGATGATGGCCATAAACAAATTTAGGGCTACGGACGAGGTACACTTTAACCTCGATGAGAACATGCTTGTCGTTAAAATTCCAGATTATTCCAAAACGTTCGGTCTGAGCGGAGATAACATCGTTCCCGGCATAAGTTTCGCAAATTCTGAGGTTGGCATCCTGGCCTTTTCAATTGAGGCCTATTTCTATCGTTTGGTCTGTAGCAATGGGTTAATTGCTGCCACGGCTGTTGAATCAAAGTTCAAACGCATTTCCTTTAAGGCCATAGATTCCTTCTCTACAACCCTGCGTCGAGTAATCCAGGAATCAGACCGTTCCCAGGAGAAATTCAGGATATCTCTAACTTCTGAGGTTCACGATCCCCTGGCTACCATTGCCAGCTTTAACAAACAGTTTCAACTAACCAAGGATGAGGGGCAGGTGGTTGAGCAGGCGTGGAGCCTGGAAGCTGGGTTCACCATGTTTCATGTAATCAACGCCTATACCCGCGCCGCCCAAGACCGGTCCTTGGGGGTGGAGGAATCGGTACGACTAGAGCGGGTGGGTGGCCTGATCCTCAAGATGATCAAGAAGTAGCCTGGTTAGTTCAGATAAATAAGGGAATAGCTGTCTGCCTATATCCGGTGGGCGGCTATTCTCGCTTAATCCTGGTGAATAAGGAGGCCACACCATGCGCAAATTACTTTGGTGGATTATCTGGATTTCCTTTATCTTGGCCTTTTGTCACAACATTCTCAAGGGATAGAACTATCCCAAAGGAGGAATATATGGATTTCTTTGACGATGTCAGTCCATTTGAATTTGCCCTTTTTCTGGCCATCTCTGAGGAAATGGCTGAGGAAGAACGGGAGCGGTTGCTGTTTGAAAAGGAAGTATTCGTGCCGGAGGATCAAGATATACTGAGCTGTGTAAACGAATTCTGGGATGATGACGATTTTCCCAGTGATTACCTAGACGATTGATTTATTTTGGGCTACTGCGGCCTTAGCCTTGTATTAGGCAGGGTTGCAGTAGCCACCCCTTTATGGTTGACCAACCGGTCTATTTTTGTACGGCGTAAGAAAAAGGCCCCACCCGAGCGAACCGGCAGGGCTTATTTTTGCTTCAGGCTGAGAACGTCAGTTTATAGTCTCGACGCGTCATGGCTCACTTGCCAAACAACATTTGGGTTTTCAAATACGAGTCACTGACAGTAGCTACTGGAGCCGAACTAACAAATGACAGTCTATTCATTCGGTTACATTTTATTTGGTGTCCCAACAACAATTCGTCGAACCCTGGCTAGTCATTTTAGGCGATTTTCCCCGCCATACAGTAGTCCGTAATTCCCGTCTAATGCTTGCGCCCAAACTTACGGCGAAACCCCACCCTTATCGTTAAACACGCGCATGAGCGGCACATGTTTCTAATCTATCTGCTCGAACTACCAAACTCGTCCAAATCTTGCTGAAGATACGAATGTTTTGTTGACAACTTCCTGAAAAGAGAATTATTAGTTTTCTTAACTTTATTATTAAAGCCTGTTGAGACAAATAGCACTTTTGCTTGTTTAATCCACACGTTAGCCCATAAAACCCTAAGCGGCTAATCGTTTGAATTGACTATGCAAAATATCATTTTCAACAACAGGCTTTATTACAATGTGTTATGCACCCATTTACGCCTTTACGCCGGTAACAAACCCAACCTCTGGAGTTTGGCGATTCTTTTTTCAAAGACCAGGCTGTTTCCGACCTGATGCTTGGTCAACATTATTCAGCATATAGAATATTAGTGGGGGTAATTATGAGGTATTCTACATTCGTAAGGTGTTTTCTGGTTATTATTCTTATCCTTGGTTATTGTGGAGCCGCCCAGGCGGCCTGCAAGGTCTCGCAGCATCTTGATGAGGATTCTCCTACGGCGCACGGTAGTAATTTTGGGCAAAGCTTTACGGCACCCTGCAGTGGAGTACTGACTACCATTTCCGTGAAGACGTGGGGAGCCTCCACGGATATTTTGACCATCAACATTTACAACGGCCAGAGTCTTGTACTCGTCGATCGGATCCATACCCAGTCCATCGCTGCTTTTCCGGGGGCCGGCGTCCACGACATCACCTTGTCCACCCCTATAAGAGTAACCGGCGGAAGCCAATACACGTTCCAATTGTTGCCCGCCAGCGGAACTATACAGATGAATGTTAGTGCCCTCAATCCATATGCCGGCGGTCAATATGAAGGCAATGGTTTTTTTAATCCAGGTGCTGATTTGTATTTCGATGTCAACATCACCGACCCGCTTCCGCACGGCTGTGACACATGCATTCCCACCTTGTCCGAATGGGGCATGATTATCTTCGGCGTGATGCTGGGCCTGTGGGGCATCGTGAATTCGCGCAAACGGGGAGATGCGGCCTAGCATTTCGGCTGCGGCCGCCTTCGACTATTTCCCCGGCTTCAAACCAGAACAGGACGATATGCAGACGTTATCCCTCGGACTCAGGTCCTTTTTCCAGAAAAACATGACGAAGTTGAGGTTTTGCCTCCTCTTCGTCTTCTTCTTCTTTCTGGGTCAGCTTCTTTATCATCATTTTAGACCTACGTTAATCCCCTATCTCGTCCACCGGGCCACGGCCGGAGTCGGTTCGGGGGGCATCAATTTGTTGGCCCCAGGGGAGGCGACCTCAGCCCGAGACGCCAAGAATCGCCCAAGAGCGGGTGTGTCTGATACCGTCCCCTTTGCCCGGCTGGAGATGATTTGAGTCTGACTCATGTCACCGCGGTCAAGATGATGGGGTCGATGCCATCGACGGCATAAATGATACCTCGACAAGGGGGCGGCAGAAGCTACTACCTTTCCTCTTTATTAAGATCTTCACCGCCTTTTTGAGCGGTAGTCTTCTTCTTGCACCATGGGCAGCGCGGCGCGGGAGGATGAAGAGGAACTACTGCTCAATTAGCGGCGACCGTGCACCGGCCAGGCCAAGGCCCTGTGAAGTGGGCACGAGACGGTCCCGACGAATATCATAAAACAGAAGACGACCTTAGTTTTTCTATAACCACCGCGGCCACCATGGTCAAGAAGACGGACTGTCCGTGAGATAGGTCACCCCATCGATGGTATCGATAACATCTCACAGTGACCAGACGATAGCGTAGACAACATCTACTCTATATACCGGCTCAATTCTGAGTCGATGCTCTGAGCGGTAGTAAGGTCATATCGCCAATGAGATCGGCACAAACTACCCCATTTCTTTTAGTTAGGCAGTCACCAGGCCGGACGATGGGGTATCCAGCGGATAGGGCATCGTCTTGGCCGCTGTGGCCGACCTGGATAAAGAGAGGGGGGAATTTGTGCATAACCAAATCTGTCGGAATCGTGCTGCGGCTACGAATATTTTGTTGACTGGCTGCTGAAGAATTGTTAAAGAACGATCTGAATTGGATTTATACGCTATCTTAGGTCTAAATTCTTGTTCAACATTATTCAACATCGAGAAAGCGGGGGAGACTATGAGGTATTTAGGATTCATGAGGTGTTCTGTTGTTATTCTTCTTATCTTGTGTTGTTGTGGCGCCTCTCAGGCGGCCGGCACGGTCTCGGTGCCTAACGAGGCCTCGGACACGGGATTTACAGCCAACACTGGGCAAACCATCGCCGCCGGAGTCGTGCTCGTTCCCCCAGGGGCCACTAACACGCCCACCTTGTCCGAATGGGGTATGATTATCTTTGGCGTGATGCTGGCCGTATGGGGCATAGCCAAGTCACGAAAGCGGGAAGACGCTGTTTAAGATTTCGACGGCGTGTGAGACCACCTTCGGTTATTCTTCAGTCGTCAAATTAAAATAGGACGATATGTGAACGTTATTCCCAGTGTTCGGTCATTTTTTCAGGCCAACAAGACGAAGTTGCGGTTTTGCCTCCTCTTCGTCTTGTTCTTCTTTCTGGCTCAGCTCCTTTATCATCATTTTAGACCCACATTAACCCCATATATCGTCCACCGGGCCACAGCCGGAGTCGGTTCAGGGGTCATCAATTTGCTGGCACCTAGTGAATCGACCACAGCCTTAAATGGACTGATCTACTCACAGAAAGATGGTTTTAAGATGATCGTCGGCCAGGGTTGCGACGGAGTGGAAAGCCTGCTGCTCGTCATCGCAGCCCTAGCCGCGTTTGATCTGAGGTTAAAACAAAAGGTAGGAGGAATCCTGGCCGGAGCTGGGCTTATTTACGTGGTTAATCTGACAAGAATTGTGGGGCTTTACTTTACCCTTAGGTATCGACCAGACGATTTTGATTTCGCCCATATATACATGGGCCAGACGGTGGTTATCCTGGTTGGACTATTATTCTTTGTTTGCTGGATACACAAATTCTCGCGCCCAGTGACATGAAAAGAGACATCAATATAGTTAGCTTGATCATACGGTTTGTCCTTGCCTACGCTTTTTGGCTGGGCCTATTCTATGGCTTAGGCACCGCCTACGCCAGAACCTTTATGCCACTCTTTGAGGCGGAGATAGCCTTTCTTCATCCCGAATATGAGACAGTCAACGTCGGTATTAATGCCGCCGAAAGAATCTATTATGAGATAGGGACCAGGCGGCCGAATCCCGCCAGCGAAAACGAAGTCAAGACTGAGGCGCCCTGCGCCGGAGAAGTCCACACCAGCAGTATGTCGGTCCATCCCATAATTCTTCTGACCATCATCAGTGCCTGGCCCGGATTATCCTCAGCCGCCAGATTGAAGGCCCTGGCCCTGGCCTTGCCCTGCCTTATTACCATTGAATTGGTAGATATTCCCTTTCATTTTATGTGCCGGGTGCAAATATGCCCTAACCCGGCCAGAACTTCCGGCTATCTACTTCGTTCCTGGTGCGCCGTGTTAAATAACGGCGGTAGACAATTCATACCCTTGATAGCTCCAATAATATGACAGCCGAAATAACATACGGCCCATACGGCGGCTGGACGCCGGTGAGCTTCACCTATGACACATCCGACGGAAATAGGATCCTGCTCTGGGCCGGAACTGATGGAAGCGCAAGCGTCTGGACGCTTGACGGCTCCAATAATCGCTTAAGCTTTATCAATTACGGCCCTTACAGTGGATGGACACCCGTTAATGGCCAATAGATCGGCCATACCAGGAATGGGAGAGGGATTGCCGGATGGAAGATTTGAGGAGAAGTAAGCGGAAAGGTTAACGATGTAATATTCCCGTTCGGTGCCGGGGGTCCGGGTGGTCATCCCGCCGGAGTCGTCTCGGCACCTGACGTCAACAGCTATTCAACAAGGAGGAAACGCCGTGACAAGTCGTTTAATACGATTCTTGATGTCCCTATTGTTTCTTGTTCTGTCTTTCCCATTGAGTTCGCTGGCCGTACCGGTAACTCGCACCATGGTGGAACAAGCCGGGAAAACACAGATCACGGCCCAGAATCAAGTTGCACGATCGAGCCAGGCCACGCGGGGTATTTTATATTATCCGGATCGGTCCATCGCATCCATCGATGAACTGAAGAATACCCAAGGAGTTACCTTAGCCTATGTTTTGACTCTATCTCCAATTGGTTATGTTATTCTCTCAGTGGATACCGACCTAACTCCAGTTATCGCTCAGTCCCATGACACCAATTTCGTTTGGCAAGATACCTTCGATAATGCCTTGCTCCACCTG
>JADFXK010000273.1:0-5216 GCA_015233625.1 Deltaproteobacteria bacterium
GGCGAGGTGGGAGCCTATTTTGTGCGGAAGTGGAATTTGCCGCCGCATGTGGCCGAGGCGGTGTGCTACCACCATCAGCCCGACGCCGCCGATGAATCCGCTAAGTTTATCAGTCAAGTCATCCACCTGGCCAATTTTGCCTGCTCCAATCAAGGCATCGACAGCGGGATTACTCCGCCGCCCTATCACTTGAGTCAGGGCGCCTGGTATGATCTGGGGCTGCAGGTAGAAGATATTCCGGCGATTATTGATGAAGTTGAGGCTAAGGCGGCCAAATCGGAGGTACTGCTGGCCCTGGTCTAGCCTGGCCATGATTCGGCGGGGTTCGGCCAACGTGGCTCGGTCTTGGTCCTATGGCCGGAGCGGCGGCAGGGAGGGAGAGAGGAGATATATCGGGTTACGGTTAAATGTGGGCGAGGTGGTATCGGCCCCTGGAGGGAGCCACGGGGTCAAACAATTGGCGCTCCCCCCAGGAAACATCGCCGGCTAATGGGCTTCGTGCTCGATCGGCTGGCCCATCTCGGCAAAAGTGAAGTTATAGAACACATTGTACCCGTTGTAGTCCAAAACCCGCAGGTCATCGGTCTGCTTCACGTCTTTCATGATTACGTCAAACCCCTGGCCGTATTTCTTGCGGCAAAGATCCTCGGACACCTCAAAGGCAAGGAACTTCTTGATGCCTTTCATGTTCATTTTTTCGAGGAACTTGGGGTCTTCGAAGGACGGAAAGGTGGTTAAGATCAGGATGGGGCCGGTACCGGTGAAGATAACGCCTGCTTTCATGGTAACCTCCTGTTCCTTAGGTTGATGAGGGGGTGTCGAAAGCTCCATTTTTTCAAACCGCGACCGCACTGGCCATGGAGCCGGTTACATGACGTCGATGCAACTAGAGGGCGCCCCAGGCCCAAAGTCGGATGGGGTCCGAGGCAACCCGGTTAGTTTCAATTCCCGAAATGGGTTAACCGGCTAAGAGATGGTTGGGAAGGTCATCCTCCTTTCATAATTTTGTTGGGGGCTCGGAAATCGCCGGCCCCGGATTGATCGGTCTCTGATCGGTCTCAACGGTCGGTCGTGAGGCGATACCGTAAGGCAATATTTGGTGGTCGAGGAATTAGCTTAACCTCAACCATAAATATTATATCACAGTCCATTACCATGGCAACAGTTTTCTTGACTTCGGTCGGGTTCCATCTACAACTTAGCGATACTTATGGCATTGATTTCGGACGTTAATCCCGGTCTGCAGGATTGTGATACATTTCTCATAATTGTTGGTTTTATCTCATAATATACATATTATGTAACTATCACGACCTTCATAACTATAACCCGCACGGTACACTTTCTTGTCGATTCGGCCACATCCGAAACCAATTGATTATCTTTGATATTTTAGCCGATTACGGCCAAACGACCTGTCATATCTTCGGGCCGGCCAACCGGCCATGCCGGCGAGACCATGGTGACCAGGATTGAATCTATGGAAAACACAACGCAAACTCTCGATCGTCCATCCAACAATAATACTAAAATCAAGCGGATTATGCTGCTCCTGACGCTAGTCGTGGTCACCCTGGCCGGGACCTGGTATTATTTATGGATCCGGAATCGGGTCAGCACCGACGATGCTTTTATTACCGGGCACATTCACCAGGTCAGCTCCCGGGTCCCCGGCTTTATCGACCAGGTGCTGGTGACGGATAATCAGCAGGTCCGTCAGGGACAGGTGTTGATCAAACTAGATGACCGCGATTATCGGGTGGCCGTCAAGGCGGCGGCGTCGGCCTTAGAGGAAGCCGGGGCCAACTGGGCCTCGGCCCGGATTTCGGTGCCCCTGACCCTGACTCAGACCGAGGCCAGAGTCGGGGGGGGCCAGGGCGGGGGAACAGGCCTTAATCAAGTCCCTCAAGGAGCTCGACGAGAGCATCAAGTCGGCCCACCATCAAGCGGACCGGGCCCAGGCGCTTTACAACCAGGCCAAACTTGACTACAACCGGATGTCAGCCCTATACAAGAAGCAGGTGATCCCGAAAAAACAATTCGACGAGGCTGACAGCCAGTACCGGGCGACGGAAGCGGCCATGAAATCGGCCCAGGCCCAAGAAGAAGCCATGACCAGGAAGATCATGACCATTAAAGAGGAGATCCTCCAGGCCCGGGCCCAGGTCGATCTGGCCGGCACGGGTAAGACCGAAGCGGAAGTCCGTCTCCAGACGGCCAAGGCCCTGGAGGCCAAGACCAAGGGGGCCGAAGCGGCGCTGGAACAGGCCCGGCTGAATCTGGACTACACTGAAATCAAGGCCCCGGCCGGTGGCTTTATTACTCAAAAGTCCGCGGAAGTGGGGAATATGATCAAAGCCGGCCAACCGTTGCTGGCGGTGGTCCCATTGCATAACGTCTGGGTGGTGGCCAATTACAAAGAAACTCAACTGGCCGGGGTGAAGGTGGGGCAAAAGGTCCTCCTGGAAGTGGATGGTCGGCCGGGAATGGCCCTTAACGGCAAGGTAGATTCAATTATGGCCGGGACCGGGTCGGCGTTTTCCCTCTTTCCCCCGGAGAACGCCACCGGTAACTACGTCAAGCTCGTTCAGCGGGTCCCGGTCAAAATCATATTCGATCCCGGTCCGGACCAGGTCACGGCGCTTCGGGTGGGCATGTCGGTGGTCCCGACCATTTTGATCGGCTCGAAGAATTAAAGTCAACCGAGACTAAGATTATGCTGTTTCTCTGGAATTCGGAATTCAGCTCTACCGATTCGGGCGAAGCGGGAGAACCTGAGATTCTTCACGTTCGTTCGGAATGACGAAGTGAGAAATATTATTAATTAAACATGACAACTCCAAGTCCACCCCAGCCCCCTAAATCAGTCAACAAATGGTTGATCACAACCACGGTTATGGTCCCGATGTTTATCGAGATTCTGGATACGTCGGTGGCCAATGTGGCTTTGGAGCATATCAAAGGGAGCTTGTCCGCCGGGACCGACGAAGTGACCTGGGTGTTGACCTCCTATCTGGTGTCCAATGCCGTGATTATCCCGATGGCAGCCTGGTTGGCCAGATTTTTCGGACGACGCAACTATCTGATTTTTTCCATTGTCGCCTTTACCATCAGCTCGTTCTTGTGCGGCATGGCCCCGAACCTGGAGTCGCTTATTTTTTTTCGGGTGATCCAGGGGATTGGCGGCGGTGGGTTGCAGCCGCTGGCCCTGGCCATCTTGTTTGAGACTTTTCCCCATGAGAAACATGGCCAGGCTATGGCGGTGTTCGGCATGGGAGCCGTCATGGGGCCGATCCTGGGGCCGTTGGTAGGCGGGTATCTCACCGACACCCTTAACTGGCGCTGGATTTTTTATATCAATACGCCTTTTGGGATCATCGCCTCGTTCATGGCCCTGGCTTTTATTCACGACCCGGCCTACCTGAAGCTAAAGCCGGGAAAGACCGGGATAGATTGGCTCGGCATCTCCTTGCTGACGACCGGGCTGGGTTGTTTGCAGGTGGTCCTGGACAAAGGGGAACGGGAAGACTGGTTTAATTCCGATTTTATCGTCAGACTGGCCGTCATTTCGGTAGTATCTTTGGCCCTGTTAATCTGGGTGGAGTTGCACCGGAAGAACCCGGTGGTAGATCTGCGCGTTTTTAAAGACCGGACTTTCGCGGCCGGCAATATCGTAATGTTCTTAGGATTTTTTGCCTTTTTCGGGAGCATCGTGTTGATGCCCATGGTCTTCCAGATGCTTCTGGGCTACACCGCCTTTCTGACCGGGTTGGTTCTGGGGCCGGGGGGCATGGTCACGCTGATTTCCATGCCTTTGGCCGGGGCTTTGCTCAGGAGGGGAGATTCCCGGGTCATCCTGGGGATTGGATTGGCCGGCAGCGCCCTGGCCGTGTGGCTCATGGCTCAATTCAATCTGTACCTGGATTTTACCGGAGCGGTTTGGCCCAGGATCGTCCAGGGCATGTTTATCGGATTCATTTTCGTCCCGTTGATGACCATGTCCATGTCTTATGTGCCCAAGGAGAAAATGGGCAATGCCTCGTCCATCATCAATCTGATGAGGAACCTGGGCGGCAGCTTTGGAGTCGCCTTTGTGACCACCATGCTGTCTCAACGGACTCAGTTTCACCATCAGCACCTGGGCAGCCATCTGACCCCCTATAATCCCGTGCTGCAATTCTATGTGGATAAGTTTACACCCATGTTCGAGAGTCAGGACCAGATGTTGGGCGCTATTTATGATCAGATGCAGCGCCAGGCGGCCATGATGGCCTTCAACGACGTGTTCATTCTTCAAACGATCATTTTCGTTTCCCTTATTCCACTATTGTTTGTTGTCAAGAAACCGGTCAGGGGCGGCCCCACGGCGGTGCACTAGTCCCGGATCCGGGCTTGCCTGCGATCAAATTTGTAACCTGGGGGACGCGGGGAAAACAAAAGAGAACGTATAGGTTTTCTTGTGTAGTAAACTAAAAAACTGAAGAAATCTCTGTGCCCTCTCCTGTTCCACCGTCCCCTCCCTGTTGTATTTTTATTGAAATAAAGGTAGAGTGTGATGACCTGCAGATATCATTCGGACCGCGAGGCGTGCGTGAAGTGCTATAAGATGGATTTCGGCTATTGCGAAGAATGCCTGGATTCTTGTGAGGGATGCGCCGACCCGTCGAACTATTGTCAGTATCGGACCCAATGTGTCATATGGGAACTCTGCCGAAAAAGCAAAAAAAAGGTCTCGCCTGGGAAATGATGTTCGGGCGGTACCCTGAGTAAAAGTCGGTTCTTGTGTCCCGGGAGCCGGCTCCCGGCCTTATAAGGAGTTGTCATGAGCAATCTTCTCGAAAGACTGTCCATAAGTACCCGCCTGGTTCTCATACTCCTGGTCCTGTTCGTCTTGTCTGGAACCGCAGTCGTTTTCTTTCTTAATTATAGCATGAGGGCCCAGGCCCTGCCTGAGGCGGAGGAAACAGCCAGGATTTTGCTTGATCATAATCTGGCCATCCATACCTATTTCTCCCACCAATTAAAACCCAGCCTGTTCAAGTGGTCCGATTCCTTTCGGTCCAAGGATTATTTCGATCCCGCCTGGATGTCATCGACTTATGCTGTCCGAGAAATATATAACTACTTTAAATCATTGGATAGAAATGATTATTCTTATAAAGAATGCGCCATCAATGCCCGCAGTCCTTTAAATGAAGCTGATGAATTCGAGCGAG
>JADFXK010000273.1:5252-5905 GCA_015233625.1 Deltaproteobacteria bacterium
TGGTCAGAGAGATCAACGGCCAGCCGTTTTTTGTGTTCTTACGCCGAGGTGAGGCCATGGAGGAGTCTTGTCTCCGTTGTCATAGCCAACCTGAGCTGGCTCCTCCCGGATTATTAGCCAGTTATGGCCCAGACAGAAGTTTCCATCGCCGGTTGGGCGAGGTGGTGTCGGCGATTTCTATTCGGGTCCCTTTAGCCGCGGAGTTTTCCAAAGCTGATCGGCTTTCCCTCGAATTAATCATCGGGCTGTTGGTATTTTTGGTGTTTCTACTCATAATCCATTACTGGCTTTATAGGAGATTTCTGCTTAAGCCGTTAAGGATAATTCAAGAACAGGCCACATTGATCTCGACCAACAGTGACCATCTGGGGAAACAGATTCCTTTGCCGGCGGGCCGGGAGTTCCTTGAACTGACCAAAGCTTTTAATGATATGTCCGTCAAGTTGAGGCAACAGCATGATTTCCTGGAGAACACCGTGGCCGACCGAACCGCGGCATTTGTCCAGGCCAATGAAAATCTGCGGATGGAAATCACCGAACGGGAACGCATTGAAGCTGATTTGCGAAATCATTTGAACTTTACCCAAACCTTGATCGACACCATCCCATTACCAATTTTTTATAAAGATATTAATGGAGTATACGTCGGGTGC
>JADFXK010000274.1 GCA_015233625.1 Deltaproteobacteria bacterium
CATCCCGGCCGGATTCTGGCCGTTGACCCCGCTGCCGGACTGGTCGTGGCTACCAGCCAGGGTTTCCTGGTAGTCACCCGCTGCCAAATAGAAGGCGAACCAGAATTGGGGGTCCCGGAAATAATGGATAAGTTATCGGTGACAGTGGGCGACGTCTTAGGCTGATCCCCGGATTGATTTATTTTCAGCCGGAATCTATGTTGACGTTCAACTCCCAATAGATATAACTTAAAGGTATAATTATAGTTTTTTTGTTTTTTCTCGAAAAAAATTATCTTTTCATGATAATAACAGCGCAAAATTGAAACTTGCAATCAAAATACGGAGGAGCAGGAAATGAATCAAAGAAGAATATTCAAAATGTTAATGGGTTTCTTTTTGGTGTTTTGGTGTTTTGGCGTAGGATATTTCGGGTCTACGGTTGGGGCGTATGACTTACCCGCCACCGGCATTACTAAGTGCTATGACGCGGAAAAGGAAATCCCTTGTCCCAAACCAGGGGAACCTTTCTATGGCCAAGACGGCACCTATAAGAAGGGCGCGCCATTGTCCTACAAGGACAACGGTGACGGCACCGTGACGGACATAAACACCGGCATGATGTGGCAGCAGACCGATGACGGTAAAACACACAACTGGTCGGAGGCTTGCGAGTACTGCAAAAAGATAAAATTAGCCGGGCATGCCGACTGGCACATTCCGACCGTTGATCAGCTTGGAACCATTGTTGATTTCAGCAGGATAAATCCGGCGATTAATACTACTTATTTTAAAAGCAAATCCGAATGGTTCTGGTCAGGTAGTTCCACTCCCGGTGATTCCAAAGGCGCCTCAGTCGTGAACTTTTTCAATGGCGGCTTGGGATACTATGGTCGAACCGGGTTAATTGCAGTCCGCTGCGTGCGCGGAGTCGGATCATTTGTGTCCTCGTTTGTTGATAACCATGATGGTACTGTCACTCAAGACAAGGCCGGCCTGATGTGGCAGCAGGACCCCAACAAGAAAACGACCAATTGGCAGGATGCTTGCGACTATTGTAACAAGCTAAATCTAGCCGGGAAGAAGGATTGGAGATTACCCAATATTAGGGAATTGGAGAGCCTGGTCGATAGAAAGGGGAACAACCCTGCCATTGACTCAAGTTTTGCTTGTGAATCAGGATCTTACTGGTCAAGTAGCACTTACGTCGAAAGCCCTACTACCGCCTGGCTCGTGGGCTTCGGGGCAGGCTCACCGTATTCTCTTGGGAAGAGCTCTACGAATTTCGTTCGTTGCGTCCGAGATTTGCGGTAGGGTCAGGTTAACCTGATCATTTGAGACCTAAACTATTTCAGGTTCAGGTCACAACAAAATATTTTTGGCCACCTTATCGCATATGAGACCTCACTTCCAGATGAACCTCCCTTTACCACCCAAACAGGCTCCAATGGATGGAAAGCAAATGGCCATTGAGGACTTGGATCCGAATTCCATCAAAGCACGGTTGAAAAAAATAGAGGCAGGGGCATACTCGCGCTATTTCCTGTTTACGCAACGAATAATGAGTAACACACGATATTGGAGTGGTCATGATTTTTAAAGACATTTGGCCCACGCGACTACGATCTCACACTCTATTCGCCCAGGTGGCTCTGCCCGTAATTTTAATCTGCTTGATGTTAACCGCAACTGTTGGCTCATGCCTCGAGACAAAGAAAGCCAAACCGAATGCCGCCCTGTTGGACACCGGCCTGGTCTATGCCGCGGGGCACCGGCCTAATTTCATCTTCAAGGCCGACCTCAATGGAGCCGGCTTGATCGGCGTCATCGTTCTGGCTCAGTACGGAAATACCGTATCTATCTTTCTGGGCCAACCGGATGGCACCTTAAAAAAGATACAGGACATGAAGATCGGCAGGTCGCCGCGCGTGATCACCGGGGCTGACTTTTCCGGCAGCGGATTTATTGACCTGGCCATAGGGGACGAGGCCACTGGAGACATCTACATCCTCAAAGGCGACGGCCAAGGAGGATTCAACCAGACTGCCGCGATTAAATGCAGCCCGCCTAAGGGTCTGGCTGTGGCTGACGTCTCAGGCAGCCATAATAAAGACATACTGGTCACCAAGGCCGGGGGCGGACTGCAGGTGTTGGTGGGAGACGGCCGCGGTGGTTTCAAGCCCGGCCCGGAATTCTCGGATAAGCCGGGAACCAGTGGGGTGGTGGCCCTGGACATTAATGGTGATGGTTTGACCTGGGTGGTCACCACTAATCCTTTTCAAGGACACCTGTCCCTATACGCGGGTCAAAAAGGCGGCGGACTGAAGATATTAGGAAATAAGCCGGTAGCAAAGGGATGCAACATGATTTCGGCCGGCGATTTAAACGGTGATGGGCGTCCCGACCTGGCCCTGGTCAACATGTACTCCGGAGAATTGTCGGTGCTGAAGAACCTGGGCGGTGGGAAATTTGAACCAATTCCTGGAGTTCCAGAAGTAAAATCCGTTCATTCCGTGGACATTGTCGACGTTGACCGGGATGGTCACCTGGACCTGGTTATGACTCAAGAGAATGATCAGGTAACCATCTTATTCGGGGATGGTCGAGGCAAATTCCCCCGGCAGACCTTTGTTCAGGTATCCAGAAGTCCGGTGTACGCCACAGTGGCTGATACTAATGGTGACGGCATCATGGACTTGCTCACGGCCAATCATGGATCAGATTCCATTAATCTCTTCCCGGGTCTTGCTCCAGGTCGGTTCCAGGCTCCCACCCGGTTGCCCACCAAATTCAAACCTCAGTCCGCGGCCGTGATCGACCTGGATGGAAAAGGAACGCCTTCCTTAGTTACAGCCGACTATACCCAGTCCGGGCTATCTTACTACCGGGGTCGGGACGACGGGAGCTTCGAATATCTGGCCTCTTTACCGGCCGAATCGGGGACAACGGATATAGGTGTGGTCAACATCAAAGGCGATAAACGAGCCAGCCTGATGGTAGTGAATAAGCTGGCCGGGACTATGACCGTGCATCTGGCCCGGCCGGATGGGCTGCCCCAGTTGGCTAAATCCTATCCTGCCGGAATAAATCCGGTGGCGATCGCCACTGGGGACCTGACTGGCGACGGCCAGATCGATGCGGTGGTAGTCAACCGGGCCGCGGTTGTGCACCTCTTCTGGGGTAAAGATGACGGGACATTTGAACCGCAGGAGCTAGAGTTTAAAGGCAGCGCCATGACCGCCGTGGTCACGGCTAAACTGGCCGGTCATCAGGGCTCCTTGGCCATCTTAGCGGATGAAAAGCAGGCCAGGTTGGCAGTAGTATCGTTTGACTCAAATCGCCGGATAGCCACCACCACCTGGCTTAATCCAGGCAGCATCCCGACCGCGCTGGCCGTTGGCGACTTAAACAATACCGGCCACCTAGATATTGTGTGTTGTCATCAGTCCGGTTCCAGGTTGACGGTTTTTCTGGCCGACGGTCGGGGCGGATTCAAGAAACCGGTCAATTACTACTTGGGCTTCGCCCCTGGTGAGGTCTTAATCACAGACGTTACCGGTCAGGGCCACGCGGATCTGGTCGTATCCGGATCAGGCAGCGTGGTCGCTGTCTTGACTAATCGTGGAGACGGCACCTTCAACCCCCCTGAGTTTCTCGCAGTGTCCTGTGACCTGAAAATGCTCAAATTCATCAAGCCCCCAGTTCCCGGACCGGCCGGCGGAGTCCCGGGGCGAATCATTGTCGGAAGTTCGGAAGGCAGCTTTCTATCCCTGATCGGGTTGAAGGCACCCACGAAGGTTCCAGCAGAGAGCAACCCGAACAAGGGTGGATCAAAGGTGAAGTAGACTGCAACATCTGAGGCGTCCCGGAACTGGTTGATAAGTTAGCGGTGACAGTGGGCGAGGTCTTGGGCTGATCCACGGATGGCTTTACTTTCAATATCATTCATGAGAACATAGATACCGTCATCTGGCCTTTAGGAAGGAAAACAGTAATGCTCCCAAACACGATGAAATTCAAGGACAGATTGTACGATGCCGTTTTTGACTATATCGACCTGACGGAAGTCGAAGTCAAGGTAATTCAAACGCCGGTGTTTCAGCGGCTCCATCATATCAAGCAGCTTGGAATGGCAAATATAGTATTTCCAAGTGCTGTACACACACGTTTCGGCCATTCTTTAGGCGTGATGCACATAATGCACAAAATGGTATGTCATCTCCGCCGCAACTATCAGGAAATGATTCAAATCTCAGACGAGGACCATCAGGTTTTGCGGCTTGCAGCACTTCTTCATGATGTTGGTCATTTGCCGTTTTCCCATGTCGGAGAAGCTGCTACCGAAAGCGTTTCGGACAAAAAAGCTACGGACGCAGAGGTCGAAATGGTGACACCCGATAGCCCTGATGGATCTACAATTGAAGACTTTGATACGCCTAGAAAGCCACTAAACTCAAAGCTTCACGAAATGCTCTCCAAAAGAATTGTGGAGAATTGGCGAAATGTTCGTGACATTCTCCAAGAATATAAATGCGATCCGGCCACCGTCGGAAGGATAATAGTAGGTGGATCTGACCTGTATCAAACGATGCTGCTCCATTCAGAGTTAGATGCCGACAGGCTGGATTACCTACTAAGAGATTCCAATTTTTTAGGAGTATCATATGGCAATATCGAGTTAGATCACATCGTATCGATGCTTGGGTGCGGATTATTAGAAGGGGAACGAGCCATAGGCGTAAAGGAAAAAGGGTTACATGCTGTAGAACATTACTTACTTGCCAGGTACTTTATGTACAGTCAGATCATATTCTCCCCAAGCATTTTTTACCTTGAGAGTATACTGCGGAGTGTTTATGAATGCCTTGTTGAGTCAAGAGATGAAGATGTTCACTTATTTAGCGCCGATGAACTAACCGCCATAATAGATCATAACGACCATCATAAGTTCTATGATTTTAATGATCACCTTGCATATTGTAACATGAGGCGCTTACATAATAAATTAGATGCTCAGGCTCGACTAAAGGCTAACGATCCCGTCGCGTTTATAACAAATGAAAATACCAAAGTGTTACTAAGCGGAAACATCCCCAAACCCATGATTGTTAAGAAAGCCTTTATAGATCAAAAGACAAAGAAAAAGACTGAGTCATATAAAAGAAGCCTAAGCACAAAAGTAAAAGACGCCTGCGATGAACTGGAGATACATCCAAAAGCAGTGATCTATGATTTCCTATCGACCAAGTTGACCAAAGCGAGGTCATCATACTCTCCGGATGAACCGCTACCAGGAGATGTCAGAGATGAAGCCATTAGGATTATTGATTCAGATCTAAAATTCAAATACTTAGTTGAGAATGAAGCTACGCTCTTGGGTTCTATCAGCAATAATTTACTTCAATGTTTCTATCTGTTTGTGAACCCGTTGATTCTTAAAAGGAAAGGGATTGACGAATCAAAGGCACGAGATGTCTTCAAAAGGCATATAGATGTAGAACTGGTGCTTTGAGGGAATATCCAAAAGGAGGAGATGATGCTGTCGAGAGCTGGAAAGTTGTACTTGACGTTGAAAAATCTTGAAGGGCTTGATATTAGTACATTTAACAATAGAAAAGCTCTTCAGAAAACCATATACATTTTGAGTGAGATGGGGATTAACTTTGGTTACCCCTATAATTGGTATCTGCATGGTCCATACTCACCGGCCTTAGCGGACGATGCTTATGAAATAGAAGGCAATCAACAGTATTATGATGAAGAAAGTTCAAGATTCAAATTTAGAGAGAGCACCCAGAAAATAATTGATAACTACAAGGATCTATTTAAAGATCGAAAAGAAGATACTGATTGGCTCGAGCTTGTTAGCTCTCTTCTTTTTCTCAGAAAACACTACGGAATAGAAGGTGAAG
>JADFXK010000275.1 GCA_015233625.1 Deltaproteobacteria bacterium
GTGAAAGGTGGCGCCTTTGACCAGGTGTAAGGTCACGGTCCGTCCATCGGGTGAGATATCCCATTTTTCAGCCAGATATGGCTGCGGTTGCCAGTTTTCGTCATATCGGAGCGGACTGGCAAATAATTGCGCCCCGGGTAATCCGGTGAACAGGCCTGAAGCGAGAGCCGGATTCAGATGAACCGGGCTGGCCTCCAGACCAATGACCAGTTCTCCGCCATATCGGGGTTTTTCCCCTTCGGGCCTATCTGCCGCGAAGGCCCACCTAGAAATCGGCCCAATCATGCCGGCCATGACCCAGAAAGAAATTCCCACCAGGAGCCATCTCATCCGTTGCATCTTAAGCCTCCTTTAGTTCAATAAGGCAAAGAAGAAATATGGTACACTTAATTTACCAGAGCCAAGTGAGAAATCTTAGTACAGGTTTGGGCTGAGTCTTATCAAAACGGAACGATGATGAGCCTTCAAAGGAGAGCCTGACTATACATTGTTTTGGTCTTCCCGGCTATGATTATGTTCAGACCCCAAAGGCCGTGCGATATTAACTCCAAATCAGTTTCATACGACATAACAGGAGGCTACCGCTAATCAGTGATCCCAGCGGTAAACTTACCAGCTTGAACCGGCTGACAAACATTTTTCCTTTGCCTAACGATTGATATAAAGTTATACTAACCAATAAAACGGAGATCGTGACCGGTGGCGGAAGCGGTGATTCGTGGCTATCGATCAACTTTCAGTCGCCTTTTCGGTTCGCATCACCACAAAACTAAGCCGATCTTTTTAGAGACTTCACTGGGTGGGAGGATAGGATGAAAACAGCCCCAAGGTATGGCCTTCTGATGTTGTTGGCTATGGTGACTTGTGTGATCTTGATTTCCGGGCAGGGAACACAAGCGAGCGATCTCAACAAGGGAGAGTTAAGTCACTCGGCCAAATCTATGGTGCCGGGCGGCGCCATCACCTTTTCCGCTACCGCGGACGCACCCAGTGTGACCATCACCCAGGATGCCTCGACAACAAAAGCGATTTGGATCACGACGACCACCACCTGGAACACCACCACCACCACCACGCTCGGCACTTGCAGCTATCAGGGCTCGGTCTCATCATCCTATTTTCCTTATACCGGGGGCCAGGGGCAGGTCGACATGCTCGTGATGGAATCGGGCGGCGGTTGCTTCTGGTCAATATCCTCCGATGACAACTGGATCAGCGCCTCGGGCGGCGGCAGTCACACTGGAAGCGCAAGTTTTACCGTGGCACCCAATACTTCCTCCTCCCCGCGCACCGGGACAGTAATTGCTTCGACCACTACCGGATACCTTTATGCGAGCATCACCCAGGATGGGGCTCCCACAACCACTACCGGGTCCACGACGACCACCACCCAAAAAACTACTACGACCGCTGTAACTACCACAGCCAGCACCACTACCACCAACACCACCACAACCGCGACTACGACCACTACGACCACCACGACCACCACGACCACCACCTCGGCGACAACAAGCACAACTCTTCCGGCCAGTTATGGTGAGCTGATTGGAGAGGTGCGGGATGAGGCCACGGGTCTGCCCGTCATGGGGGTCAATGTCTCCACCGACGTGGGCAATTTTTTACAAATCACCAATACGGCCGGGAGTTTCTATTTTCGGTTGTCGCCTCGGATCTACTTGATTACGTTTAAGGCTCCCGGATACATCTCCAGGTCGGCAAATGCCGCCGTCTCGGCCGGGCAAGTCATCCAAATGACGGTTGTGCTCACTCCGATTAAACCCTCCCTCTCCTCCGCAGCCGCCAGCCCGAATAGCATCTTGGATGATGAGGTTACTACGTCCCATCTGACGGTGGATGTCTCCCATCCCAACGGCCTGGGGGACATTGCCCAGGTCACGGCCGATCTCTCGCCCATTGGCGGAAACCCTTACCAACCGCTGGTTGCCGCCGGCGCCGACCAGGATGATCGAACGGCCGGTGGGACATATGGGGCCGACGTTACGGCTAAGAAGGGGACTTCGGTAGGCTCGAAAAACATCGTGATCACTGCAGTGGACAAGATGGGATTTACCGACCGCGCCCCAGTCACGCTGTCCATAGGTCACCAGGCCACGGCAATGGTTACCTCGGCCTCGCCGGTCGGTGGTGATTTCAGTAACCAAATCACCGGACAAACCCTGACGATTCATATCAGCTTACACCCGCCGGTAACCAAATCAGCCGGCCGACAGGCGGCCTGCAAGACCCTGGCTACGATTTATAAACCTGATGGCTCCGTCTATGCGACCGTAGACGTTTCATCCGGCGATGCGGAGGCGAATATCCCCCAGGCCGCCGCGGGCAAATACACCTATAGCGTCAAAACAGACTGCAGCGACGCGGTAACTTTCTGGACTGTAGCCAAAGGAAGCGGCACCGGGGTCCTGGGTGGCCTGGTGACGGATGCTTTCACCAGCCAGCGTTTAACCGGAGTGGCGGTGGATACCAACATCGGTGGCCATGGATTTACCAATGACGGTCTGTATTTTTTGACGCTGCCGGCGGGGAAGACCGATGCCACCTATAGCTTAACCAATTACCAGGATACGACCCAGACCGGAATCGTGATTGACACCGGCGCCATCCAAGAAATCGATTTGGTTTTGAACCCTACCGTCCCCCAATACAGCCTGGGCCTGAACGGCACCACCTTTTCTCCCGGCATACCGATGATGTTAAGCGCCAATGTGTCCAATCAGTCGCCCGACATCAACGCCGACGTGTACATCTCAATCACTCTTCCCACCGGCACGACCCAATATTATCCCGATTTTTCTACCACGGCGAAACCAGTGGTGTCCAATTTGCTATTTCCTAAGGGCCTTAATATGGTGAATTTCATCTTGCCGATTGACAACCTGAACCTTCCGGCACTTCCCGCGGGAGATTATGCCTGGCAGATGCAATTTACCTTGCCTGGAAAGAGCCAGTTAATTGGAGATGCTTCCAAGGTGTCTTTCTCGTTCAAGAAGCCCTAAGCAAGCCAATGGGAACCGCGGTGAGGGGGAGACATGGGACCGGTGGAAAGGAAATTAAGGTTGGAGGACAGGCCTGTTAGGGGTTGCTCAGCCTCTGTCGGGCGCCTATCGAGGCGCGGCCTGGAGATGTTGATGCTGGTGGGCTACCTGGCGGCAGTTTGGAACATACTCCCGGTTGAAGCCGATGCCCCCCAGCCCAATCCTTCTATGCACATAGCCTCCTCGCCCAACCCGGTCGGCTCCGGCGCCCGGGCCATGGGAATGGGCGGGGCATTTATTGCCGTGGCTGACGACGCCACCGCGGCCTCCTGGAATCCAGGCGGCTTGATTCAACTGGAGAGGCCCGAAATATCTATTGTCGGCGCGGGTTGGGGGCAAACGGAGATCAATGCCTCCCGAGAACATCCGGAAGCCAATGGTCGGAACAGCTTCAACAATTTGGATCTTAATTACCTTAGCGCGGCCTATCCGTTTTATTCTTTAGAACGAAACATGGTGGTTTCGTTGAATTTTCAGGACCTTTATGACATGAACAAAGGCATTAAGTACAATTACAAGCAAGAGGGCACCCTCGGTGGCGATCCTTTCATTTCCCACACCGCCTACACCTTTGAAGGGCAAGGCAGTCTAAGGGCGCTGTCTCCGGCTTTTGCCGTAGAGATTACAAGTGGGTTTTCATTGGGGTTGGCGGTTAATGTGTGGACAGACAAATTGTTCTGGAAAAATGAGTGGACCAAGAAGCTATCCTCCACTACAGAGGTCACCTTTCCTGGTAAGTTCACTAACCGGACCGCCTCGGTCTTAGAAGAACGATATCATGACCTGTTTGGGATCAACTATCATCTCGGTGCGCTGTGGAACGTGAACAAATGGTTTACCCTCGGGGCGGTAGTCAAGACCCCTTTTACGATGAAACTGACCCGGAGCTATAAGTTGTTCGATCAAATCGTCGAACCACCGTCTCCGTCGAAGACAACCAGAATTGACGACGACATAGAGCTAGACTTCCCTCTGTCTTACGGCTTAGGGACGGCCTTCCGCCTTTCGGATCGGCTGACCTTATCGGCCGACATCTACCGAACGGAATGGTCGCAACATTTGCTGCGAGATTCCCACGGCACCGTTACCAGCCCCATCGCCGACCTTCCGCAAGGCCTGGCCGATGTTCCGGCCACCCATCAAATCAGAATCGGTGGTGAATATCTATTCATTCTAGAAAAAACCATTATCCCGGTCCGGGCCGGAATCTTCTATGATCCCCAACCGGCTCAAGGATCAGTCAACCCTTTCTATGGCTTCAGCCTGGGCAGCGGGGTGATGATCGGGGATGTGGTCTTCGACGTGGCCTATCAATATCGGTGGGGCGTCGAGGCCCGAAACCTCTTGCTCCAAATTCCAGATACCACCACCGACGTGGACCAGCACATGGTTCTGGTGTCGGTGATTCAGCATTTCTGAAGGACTTGACCTCCAGCCGCCCCATGGGAAGTCCGGAGGTCCTAAAAGGCAAACAGGGCAGGGACATAGGGCGGCCAGGTTTGTCCGGGTATCCTATTAATCCCATGCGATCCCTTTTTCTCCGAATCTGTGAGGGGAATGTCTTTCCTTGGATGGTACACCCGGCCCGGTGACGTTTGCCTCTTTTGAACGTACCGGTTTCTTGCTTCTTTCCTCTTGAATGGCACGAAGAAGTTCAGATTTCTCGTCCAGAGCCTTCTCGCATAGGGACAATTATGGCCGGTCGCACCGGTGGACAGGCGGAAGATAAACCTGGCTCAAAAATAGTGACAGGCATGGCGTGGTTTTGGCTTGATTTTTTTTGATTATGACAATAATGTTGAATAAAAGGGCTCTTCGCTATATCGAGTGGGTAGCTCTGGGGGCTCTGCCCCCAGGCCCCCGGAGTTTACCGCTTTAATACCAATACCTGTTGTGCTATAAAAAGGCGGGATGGTCGAGCCACCCCACCTCTGGTTTTGGTCCCTGGATCGGCGCTCAGGTTGCGCTCCCGCATGGCCCTATCCTCCGTCCAGGCCAACTTTATTCAATCATGGCTACAAGCAAGAATCAAGGAGAATCTCATGGAAGATCGACAATTATTTCAGTTAGCTTTAGGACTTCTCCCTCCTTGGACGGTAGCCGACTGTTCGTTCGATATCGAAGAAAAACGTCTCGACATTCACCTCGATTTCCCCCGTGGAAGTACCTTCCTATGTCCGAAATGCGGTGGTGATGGGCGGAAAGCACATGACACCATAGCCAAAACTTGGCGACATCTCAACTTTTTTGAGCATGTTACCTACTTGCATGCCCAGGTTCCCCGAACCAATTGTCCCGTTTGCGGAGTTTTGATGGTCTCCGTTCCTTGGGCCAGACCGGATAGCGGCTTTAGTCTCTTGTTTGAAGCTTTCATCTTAACTCTGGCTAAGGCCATGCCGGTAAACTCCATGGCCAAAATAGTGGGAGAACATGATACCCGGCTTTGGCGAATTCTAAATCACTATGTTGAAGAAGCCAGAAAAGGACAAGACTATTCTGATGTTGAGCAAATAGGTGTTGATGAAACTTCAAGCAAACGGGGCCACAACTATGTCTCGATTTTCGTCGATATGGCAAAATCCAAAGTCCTGTTCGCTACCGAAGGCAAGGGCGCTGAAACACTATCTGGCCTCTTACTCACATCCGTGCAGAAAACACCGTTAAGGGTTTTTAGGGCATATGGTAGCGATAAATTTGTGGGATAAGATGGTTGCCGTAAATTGCCTCGATCTCGTCGTCGCCCAGGATTCTCAGGCGTTTTTGGTCAGCGTTGATCTGCCGAACATTCATGTCCCCCTCCCATGGATG
>JADFXK010000276.1:0-3212 GCA_015233625.1 Deltaproteobacteria bacterium
TTGGCTCGGTTGATTTTTTCCTGTTGGAGAAATAGCCGATGGATACCTGACACGCCGACGTCGTACACCGACTCGACCTGATGCCCCATCATCCTGGCAGTGACCACCACCTCCTCCGCCACTGGGATGTCCGACGTCCCGGCCGACAATACCAAAATCATTCCCCGGCCGGCCGGGGCCACATCGCCATCGGTGTAGGTCAATATCCGCGAGTCCGGCCAATAGATCAAATCCACAAACCTGTCTTGTAACTGGAATGCTTTATTTTTGGGAATCCGGGTAATTAGAATACGGCTGGTCCGGGGCAGCATGTTTTCCAGGATTAGGGAGATCTGGTCCACCGTCTTGCCTTGTCCGAAAATCACCTCGGGGAAACCTTGCCTGATTTCACGGTGATGATCCACCATGGCCACCGAGATGTCTTCACATGGCAAATGCTTCAGCTCCGTCAGGGCCTCATCTATATCTAATTGCCCTTCCTTGACCTTGACCAGAATATCCTTGATCCATTTAGGCTGCATGCCGGGCGGTTTCCGTTAATTTGTTTGAAGGCCTTGATCACTGGAATTCAGCCTGTTCATTGAAACATCATGGGGCCGGAGACGGGCCGATCAGCTAAACTTGACTACGATTTCGTCAAATGTTTTTCTCCACTTGGGTGGATGCAAGGTCTTGGTCCGGTCCATGTATCCCACGGCCATGAGTAAGGGTATCCAGTAATTGTCGGGGATGCGGAACTCCCGGCGAACCGCCTCATGATCAAATCCATCCATCGGGTGGGTCTCCAGACCCAGGCTTTTGGCGGCAAACATTACGGCCATAGCATAAAACCCGGTATTCTTGCAAGCAAAGGCCTGACTTTTCGCGTCGTCGGATCCGTATAAGCCGGCGATGGCCTGAATAAACCAGTCATACTTATCAGCGGTCATGCTGCCGGTCCGGACCATTTCTTGAAAATTCTTTTCCACGAATGGGTGCCCCTTTTTCCAGCCGTTCCGGTCCGCCAGGAAAACAAAGACCACTGGGGCTTCCGTTATTTTGGGCTGATCCCAGGCCAGCTTTCGCAATCTTTGCTTTTCTTCCCGGTCCCGGAGGATCATCAGGCTCCAGGGCTGCAGGTTAAAACTGGATGGCGCCTTAGCCGCCAGTTCCACCACCTGCTTGATCAGCTCATCAGACACCGGCTCATTGGGGTCAAAAAAATTGATCGCCCGCCTCTGGTTAATGACGTCATTAAAATCCATGAGTCTCCCCTTTGGTAAGTTGTGCCTCATCCGACACCAGGTCACCGTTCCCGGCGCTAATTCCGCCACCCCATTCTTCAACCAAAACGGCTTCGGCTTGATTGACGTACATCTCCTACGTCTCGATAGCACCCTTCTTGGGCTATTATTACCCTAAGAACGTCAAGAAAGCAAAGGAAAAGAACAACGGGATGGTTTGGCATTTGTGTCCAGGAAAGCGAGGATGGAGAAATCAGAGGCTTTAGAACAGACCTGCCGGGCTTTCTTCAGCCAGATTTAAGGAATTGATCTGATATGACGGCAGGCCGTCTTGGCTTGCGGTCGGAGGGTTCGAGGCCTTCTCCCTATCTACGGACAGTCACATAGGGGTTGGCGCATGGTCTTCATTCCGCCGGTTTCTCCCCATCCAAAACGCGGCGAATAGTCTGGGCCACCTTTCGTTTTTCCAAGGGCTTCATCAGATATTCCCGAATGCCCATGGCCTTGGCTCCCTCCTCATTCAAGACTTCACTGAATCCGGTGCACAGGATGATCGGTAGGTCCGGCCTGACCTCAAGAATCATTTGGGCCAGTTCACCACCGGTCATATTCGGCATCGTCTGGTCGGTGATAACGAGGTCAATTTCCTGCGGAGTCGCCCAAAAAGTCTCCAGGGCATCGAGGCTGCCGAAACAAGCATTCACGGAGTAACCTAATCCCTCCAGCATTTGCCGCATCATCTGGACGATTTGTTCCTCATCATCAACCAAGAGGATCCGCTCTTTCCCACGCGGTAGAGGTTCCAACACTTTGGGATCAGTAGGCGCAACCTCTGTTTCGGCCAGCGGCAAAAAGATGTTGAATGTCGTCCCCGCCCCCAATTCACTGTAAACGTTGATATAACCTCCATAATTTTGAACAATTCCATGGACCATGGCCAATCCCAGGCCCGTTCCCTCACCCTGCCCTTTGGTGGTGAAATATGGTTCAAATATCCGGTCCTTAATATCGGGACTGATACCGTGTCCGGTATCGCTGACCGAAAGTCTCAAATACCGCCCCTCCGGGATATCCAGTTTGGAAATCAACTCTCCAGCGGCAAAATCAGACTCAGACAATGATACAGCCAGGATACCCCCATTCTCCACCATGGAATGATAAGCGTTAGTACATAGGTTCATAATAATCTGATGAATCTGAGTCGGATCAGCCATCACCGGGCGGCAGGTCGGGCTGATGCTCTGGCGAATCTCGATAGTCGTGGGTATGGATGCCCGAAGCAGTTTCAACGCTTCTTTGATGATCAGTTGAACTTGTAGCGGATGCCTGGCTGCTTCGGCCTGGCGGCTAAGAGTCAGAATCTGCCCGACCAGATCCTTGGCCCGGCGCGCCGCTTTCAGTATCCCTCCCAGATTACTCTTACCCTTACTTCCATCTGGAAGATAATCCATGGTCATTTCGGCATATCCCAGAATAGGCATGAGGATGTTGTTGAAGTCATGGGCGATCCCTCCGGCCAGAGTGCCGATAGCCTCCATTTTCTGGGCCTGGGCCAGTTTATTTTTCAATGACTTCTCCGGACTGACATCGACCACGAAGCTCAAGGTGGCCGGTCTGCCTTCGTAGTCTATGTGACTTGACCAGATGACCAGATCGAAACGTCCCCCATTCTTCTTCAACCCCATGACTTCATAGGATGACGGGATAGGTTTACCCATTAACCGATCTTGTTGCCTTTGCCGGAACATCTCCCGGTCCTCCGGGATATAGGATGATTCCACCGGCCGACCGACCAGTTCATCGCTGGTGGCATACCCAAACATCTTGACTAAAGCCGGGTTGGCGTAGACGTACCGGGCCTCACGGGCGATCCGGATGCCGATGGGGGCGGACTCAATAATCAGCCGATTCCTTTCCTCCATGTCCCGGGCCGCCTGTTCGGCCAGCTTACGGTCGGAGATGTCCTCAATCACTCCGATGAACCCGGTA